>JBNJFJ010000006.1:0-52896 GCA_051746745.1 Bacillota bacterium
AATCATTTCTCTTGCGGTCGGATGATCTGTCATTTCATAGACCCGCATTTTGTGTGTGCGTGCGCCTATTTCTAAGAAGAAATTATGCAGAAGATCAAGTACCAGGTTGCCGCTTGAAAAGACGTTATCACCTGTCCAACCATTCCCAGTCGCATCAATCGGTAAGGACGTATTGGCCGAGTGAATGAAGTGTTTTGGATGTGGAAATACAGTAGCGCTCTTTAAGGTGGTATCATTCACATCGAATGGCACCTCTGTCGTATCTTTAAATAAGAGGTTAATCGCATGACTGACGAGTTCTACATGGCCGAGTTCTTCTGCGGTAATACTCGAGACAAGGTCATAGTAGGGTTTAAGTTTTTTTCGTTCCCTAAAGTTAAACGATTGAAATAAGTAATTGTTTAAGGTTGATAGCTCACCAAATTTCCCACCTAATAATTCTTGAACAACGAGTGCGGCTTTTTTGTCCCCGTAATCGGGTTCGGGTAAATCAATTAAGAGCTTATTTGTCCGCTGAAACATGTTATCACCTTTTCTCTTTGTATTAGGGCTAAACCAAAAATATTTATCATATAGCTGCTTAAGAGGCAGAAAAATATTTTGGTGCCTTTGTAGCTACAGTATATGTAACAATCAGGACTTTTGTGCGAAAATTGAGAAAAACATCGCTTTGGATTAGGGGGTTTGTTATAATTGGTAATTAGTAGGAGCGATATATTTCACAATGATATTTTTGGAGGTGAGTGTGATGCATCAGACGAGTTTAATCTTAGAAGGTGGCGGTATGCGTGGTGTTTTTACATCTGGTGTGCTCGATTATTTAATGACCGAAGAGATGTATTTTCCTTACGTGATTGGGGTATCAGCCGGCGCGTGTAATGCGTTAAGTTATTTGTCAAGGCAGCCAGATAGAAGTCGTTATATTAATGTGAATTTCGCCAATGATCCACGTTATATTAATATGCGCAATGTGCTAAGGGGTAAAGGCATGTTTAATATGGACTTTTTATTTAATGATATTGCGAATGAACTCGTACCTTTTGATTTTGAGACATTTCATAATATTGATGAACGCTTTGTCATACCAACGACAGACTGTGAGACAGGAAAACCTTGTTACTTTGATAACGCTGAAGAGACAGATATTTTCACTGCCGTTCAAGCGTCAAGTAGTTTACCGCTTGTAGGTGTGCCAATAGAGCTTGATGGTTACACATTACTTGACGGTGGGATTGCTGATCCTATTCCAGTCCAAAAAGCGATTGATGATGGCTTTAAACGTCATCTCGTTATCTTAACCCGCCCGAAAGGCTACCGTAAAAAACCTTTTCGAGCGAAATTTACCTCAAAACTACTTTACCGGGAATACCCTAAGCTAGTGGAGACGATGCTTAACCGCCATGAGATTTATAATGAGACACTTGATCAATTGGAAGCACTTGAAGACGAAGGCAAAGTATTCATTATCCGTCCGAAAGGTCATGAACAAGTGAAACGCACTGAAAAAGATGTGTCTAAACTTAATGCCTTACATGAAGCAGGTGTGTTACGTGCAAAAGAACAAATGCCAGCTTTGAAAGATTGGTTAAACGCATTTAAACAAGTTGAAATCCATTAAATTTTTTGAGGTGCATAATGAAAAAGTGGCAGAAAATGAGTATATTCTATGGTATGTGTATGGTTATTGGGCTTATTTTAGGGGTATATGCGGGCGTGAATGAGCCGTTCTATGAACCGCTTCTTAAACAATTAACGATTCAAAATGGACTGATGCTCGTTATTTCTATTTTTTTCGCTTTATTCTTAGCGATTAATATTCATGAGTTCGGTCATTTTGTGTTTGGGAAACTCGCTGGTATGGACTTATTGATCTACCGGATTGGTTTTTTGGAGTGGAAGAAAGTGAATGGTGCTTTCCATGTATCCGTTGAAAAAATGCACGGTTATGGTGGGTTATGCGGGATGATTCCTAAACGTTTAGGTGACATATCCAACCGGTCCTTTATCATTTACTTTTTCGGTGGCGCCTTATTTAACCTTATCTCAGCTTTTCTCAGCTATATTCTTATTTTACATACATCAGGGTTGCTTCAAATGTTTCTTTGGGTGTTTGTTGTCATGTCGGTATTCTTAGGGGTCTCTAACTTGTTCCCATTTAAAACATCGACGATGATGATGTCAGACGGTGCCTATATAGTTGGACTGATTAGGGGTGAGAAAGCCGTGACGGATTTGGTAGAGATGATGAATTTTTCAGCGCAATTACAAGCGGGCGTATCACCCGGTCAACTCAATTTTGAGTTGGTAAAAGAAAATGAAAGTATCCATTATGCGCTGCTTAAGCATCTTCAGGCGCTTGAACAGTTAGACTTTAACACCTTAAGAGAGACTAAAGCAATACTCGACGAACGTGTGAATACGTCTGACTTTATCACGCGAAAAAGCATCTTAAATGAACTTGTGGTCGCATGTATACTGTTGGAGGATCATGAAGGTGTTAAGAAATGGCGTAACTCGTTAACGCATATAGAAAAAGATCGTGATGCGAACGGCTACCGCACCAAAGCCTACCTCGCTTATTATGACGGCAATCTGACTTTAGCAAAACAGGCAATCGATAAAGGACGCGCGGTACTTCACCACTATCCGAGTCTAGGGCAACAAACAACAGAAGCGGTATTATTTAATTTCTTGGAAAAAGAATTGGTGGCTGCGTCTGGCTCGGTAGAAGCGGTGACAAAATGAAAAAGAAGAAATAACAAGTGTAAAAAACAATCGGTGACGGTTGTTTTTTTATTTTATTCATTCTATGTCAAAAAAGTATGAGGCCATATCGGTTGTTTGTAGAGGTGATTGGGTTGGTATGATGCATTCCATCGTTTTTACACAAAAAAGAATGAGTCTTTTTATTGACATTTTTTTAAGAAACGGCAATAATATATAGCATGCTATGTAATTGCGAGGAGGTTCATCAACGTTGCCAAATGATTTAATTCTTTACATACGCTTTGTCTACTTTGCACTTGAACGTGAAAAAAATCAATATTTTGAACAACACAACCTCACATCCTCGCAAGGGGATATTTTATTGTTTTTAGGTGGGGCCTATTATCATCAAAGAGATGTGAATCAAAAGAATATTGAGGAACATTTTCATCTAACGAATCCAACCGTCACAGGGTTACTCAAGCGATTAGAGGAAAAGGGTTTTATCGATCGTAAGAAAAGTGAAACCGACGGGCGTCAAAAGTTGATTTCTTTAACGGATCAAAGTATGCGAGTATTAGAAGATTTCCAGGCGCATAAAGAAACAATTGATCAAAAATTGCTTCAAGACATTGATCATGATGAGCGTGAGCTTATTATCGAACAGTTGAAGAAGTTATTGAGTAATTTAGCACCGGAACACAAAAATTGCAAAATTGATGGGAGGAAAAATGATGATTAAAAAGCTAGTGCCTTTTTTAGGCGAGTATAAAAAAGCGACGATTTTAACGCCAATTATGGTTATTTTTGAAGTCGTATTAGAACTTATGATTCCACTGCTTATGGCTAGGATTGTCGATTATGGTATTCAAGGCGAAGGCGGTATGAGTTACACTATTCGCATGGGATTACTGATGATCTTAATGGCTATTATCGCGCTTATTTTTGGTGCATTAAGTGGTAAATTTGCCGCAGAAGCTGGGATGGGATTTGCGAAAAATATCCGCGCTGGTTTATTTGAGAAAATACAAGGCTATTCATTCGCGAACGTTGATAAATTCTCAACGGCATCACTGGTCACGCGATTGACAACGGATGTTACGAACACGCAAAATGCCTTTATGATGATTATTAGAATGGCCATTCGGGCACCGATTATGCTCATTGGTGCAACGATTATGGCGGTATCGATTAACGCGCAGTTATCGATGATTTTCTTAATTTCAATCCCGGTCTTATCATTGACTCTCTTCTTTATTGGAAAGAATGCGCATCCGCGCTTCTTAGCGATGCTTGAAAAGTATGACGGGTTAAATGAGAAAGTACAAGACTTTATCGTTAATATTCGTGTAGTCAAAGCCTTTGTAAGAGAAGATCACGAAGAATCACGCTTTTTAGAAAACGCGAAACAAGTACGGGATGCGCAATTGAATGCTGAAAAACTTGTGATTTTGAACATGCCAATCATGCAGTTAACTATATATACGAGTGTTGTCGCGATTCTTTGGTTTGGTGGCAACATGGTGATCGATGGCACGTTTAATATTGGGCAGATGTCTAGTTTCATTATGTACATCATGCAAGTGCTTATTTCACTTATGATGATTTCAATGATTTTTATTATGATGATTATTTCACGAGCATCATTCTCACGAATTATTGAAGGATTAGAAGAAAAACCTACCCTTGATGATGAGGGTACGGATCCAAACCTTCAGCTAAATGATGGGGCAATTGAATTTAAAAATGTGTCATTTAGTTACACAAATGATCCAGATAATGTTGTCTTAAATCAGATTGATTTATCAATCCAGTCAGGTGAAACCATTGGTATTATTGGCGGGACAGGTTCTTCCAAAACGACGCTTGTCCAGTTGATTCCACGTCTATACGACGTATTATCGGGTGAGGTTGTTGTAGGTGGACACAACGTCAAAGATTATCGCTTAAATGTCTTACGTGATAACGTGGCGATGGTGCTTCAGAACAACGTCTTATTCTCAGGCACGATTAAAGATAATTTAAAGTGGGGAAATGAGCATGCGACAGATGAAGAAGTGGAAACAGCAGCAAAAGCCGCGCAAGCACATGACTTTATTACATCTTTCCCTAACGGCTATGATACCGATCTTGGTCAAGGTGGGGTTAACGTCTCGGGTGGTCAAAAGCAGCGTTTGACGATTGCAAGAGCGTTACTTAAAAATCCAAAAGTGATGATTTTAGATGATTCAACAAGTGCTGTTGATACGGCAACAGATGCGAAAATAAGAACCGTATTTAAAGATTCATTCGACGATGTCACCACGTTAATTATTGCGCAGCGTGTGAGTTCAATTTCTGATGCTGATCGGATTATCGTCTTAGATGACGGAGAAGTTAAAGGATTTGACACCCATGAGAACCTCATGCGATCAAATGAGATTTATCAAGAAATCTACGAGTCTCAAAGTAAGGGAGTGAGTATCGATGGCTAAAGCAAGACCAATGGGTGGTCCAATGGGTGGACCAAAAGGTATGGGTAAACCAACGAATATTAAGAATACCTTAAAACGTATTGCCAGTTACATGAAAGAGGACAAATGGATTTTCTTGATCGTCTTTCTCACCATTATTACGAGCGCACTCAGTAACGTCATCGGAATTTCCTTCTTACAGACGATTATTGATAATTATTTAACACCGCTAATGGAAGAACAAACGGCAGAACTTATGCAAGACTTCGTGATGGTAATTGGTACAGTGGCCGTTATTTACCTTGTCGGGGCAGCATCAACGTATATTTTCAACCGTTTAATGGTTGGGATTTCAACACGGACATTATATAAAATCCGTGTCGACTTGTTCCAAAAACTCGAGAAACTTCCGTTGAAGTATTATGATACCCATACACACGGGGACTCGATGAGTCTTTTTACAAATGATATTGATACGATGAGACAAGTGTTATCGAATTCCATTACAGGGGTCATCAACTCATTGATTACTGTTGTTGGTGTCTTTAGTATGATGATTTTCTTTAGTTGGCAATTAACAATCCTTGTTGTGATGATGTTAGGTGTTATGTTATTTGCGGTAAAAGAAATTGGTGGTCGCAGTGCAAATTACTTTGTCAAACAACAACAAGAACTCGGTCAAGTCAATGGTTACATTGAAGAGATGATTGAAGGTCAAAAAGTTATTAAAGTCTTTTCACGTCAAGAAAAAGTATACGATGAATTTGATACGCTAAACGAAGGGTTAAGACAAAGTGCCACGACGGCGAATACATTTGCGAATATTCTCATGCCAGTTATGGGTAACTTATCGTATATTTTATACTCCATTACGGCTATGGTCGGTGGATTGTTAGCGATTGAAGAGATTCTCACCCTTGGTACGGTTGTCGCGTTTTTACAATTTACCCGAACATTCTCACAACCGATCATGCAAGTGTCACAGCAAATCAATGCCGTCCTAACAGGTCTTGCTGGGGCGGAGCGGGTATTTAAAGTGATTGATGAACAACCAGAATTTGATGAAGGTACCGTTGAAATGGTCCCTGTATCAATCGATACTGATGGGAAAATGACAGAAGTAACAGAAAGAACGGGTGAGTTTGCTTGGAAAGACCAAGGTGAATTAACTCATGTTAGAGGGAGTGTTGTCTTTCATGATGTTGTCTTCGGTTATGAGGAAGATAAAACCGTGTTAAATGGTATTTCTCTTTATGCAAAACCGGGGCAAAAAATTGCCTTCGTAGGTTCAACAGGTGCGGGTAAAACGACGATTACGAATCTGATAAACCGGTTCTATGATGTCCCAGGTGGTAAGATTACCGTCGATGACATTGAAATTAACCGCATCAAAAAGCCAGACTTACGTCGTTCACTTGCCATGGTACTCCAAGATACCCACCTCTTTACCGGTACGGTAATGGAAAATATCCGTTATGGTCGCCTAGATGCGACGGATGAAGAAGTGATTGAAGCAGCAAAATTAGCCAATGCTGATACGTTTATTCAACACTTAAAAGATGGGTATCAAACCGAATTAAAATCAGATGGTAACAGTCTATCACAGGGGCAGCGTCAGTTGATTGCGATTGCACGGGCGGCAGTCGCAAAAACGCCGGTGTTAATTCTAGATGAGGCAACATCATCGATTGATACGCGAACAGAAGCGCTTATCCAAAAAGGGATGGACCGCTTAATGGAAGGTAAAACGTCCTTTATTATCGCCCACCGTTTATCAACGGTTCGTTCAAGTGATGCCATCATGGTTCTTGAACAAGGTGAGATTATTGAACGTGGGAATCACGATCAATTAATTGAACAAAAAGGGAAGTATTATCAACTTTCGGCTGGTATGTTTGAGCTAAGTTAAACATAAGAGTAGAAATACTTAATGGGTCCTTTTAAAAAATATATAATAAAACCCTCGTTGTTTGCTTAGCAAATAACGGGGGTTTTAAGTCTGTGTGGTTTGATGTGTAGTTTTAGCTTGCTTTATTAATAGATTGCCTCTCAAATGACCGAATATTTTGCTTCATCACTAGTGAAATAACAAAAGCGATGCCAACAAGACCTGCAAAAATATAAAAGGCGGTGTTGTAACTACCTGTTGCGTCGTTAATATAAGCGACAAGAAGCGGACCAAATACACCCGCAGCGGACCAAGCAGTTAAGAGTAGTCCATGGATCGCGCCGAGTTGACGTGTACCAAATAAATCACTAATAAACGCAGGTAGTAAAGCGAATCCACCTCCGTACATAGAAACAGTAATGAAAATTAACACTTGTAGCAACAACGCATTCGTCACGTTTGGCAAGAGAAGCATAATGATAGCTTCTACAGCGAAAAACATCAGGAATACGTTACTACGTCCTAAGCGATCAGAAAATGCAGACCAGCCAAGGCGTCCACCGCCATTGAAAAGTCCCATAATACCAACCATCGCAGCCGCTGCTGTAGCGGTCATACCGGCTTTTGTTTGGGCAAGGGGAGATGCTGCTGAAATAAGCATAATACCAGTAGAAATATTAATAAACATCATCATCCATAACAACCAAAAACGCGGCGTGCGAATGGCTTCTTGTGCATTTAATTGCTGTAAACTAGGCGTGATTTTTTTAGCTTTTTTCTCTTTGTTTGTTGCGATACTTGGGATATAACCTTCTTCGGGTTTAACAATATAACTTGCGCCACTAATCATTAAGATAAAGTAGACAGCTGCCATAATGAAAAACATGTTGTGCAGTCCGACACCTTTGATTAATTGGGTAATGACAGGAGCCGCGATGAGTGAACCTGCGCCGAATCCCATAACAGCCATACCCGTTGCAAGGCCGCGGCGATCAGGGAACCATTTAACCAGTGTTGACACTGGAGAAATATAACCAAGACCTAAGCCGATGCCACCAATGACACCGTAACCAAGGTAAAATAATGTAACGGATGATGAAAGCATGCCGAAGCCAGCGATGACTTGACCGCTCGCAAAGAAAAAGGCAGCAATGGTTGCTGACTTTCTTGGTCCCCATTTCTCAACAAATCTTCCGAAGCTTGCCGCAGATGTCCCGAGTAAAGCAATCGCAATCGTAAAGGATACGGTAACGGTTTGGTCACTCCAACCAAGATTTTCAACGATCGGATACTTTAGAACACTGTAGGCATATACTGAGCCAATTGATAAGTGAATGGCTATAGCAGATAATGCTATAAGCCAACGATTTTTCTTCATGATAACCTCCATAGCTATCAAACCACATCCACTGGCTATAACTATATCAGATAAATTCATGTGAATCAGTGAACAGATTGTGAACAATTGAATAAAAGGACATTTTTTTGTTAAATTAGCGTAAATGCCGTCTCATTATTTTACTTTTTAAAGAGAAGAGAACCAACGTTAGAATTTTAATCCAGTTATCACTACCTTGACTAATACTAGATGTCCCTAAAAGCGATCCTCATAGCTAAACGATTGGCAGCGTTCAGAAAAAACATCGTATAAGTCAACATGCCATACCGCTTCTTGTTCATCGTATACGAGCTGGTCAATCACAAACAGTTCGGCGGGGTGGGAATGATGATTTTGATAAACTTTCTGGATCATTTGTTTTCTGGTTAAATACGTATCGTCTTCTGTATCGCGCATGGATCGGATGATCTTTTTAGTTGTTGCCAATCGTGGATAGTGTTGACTAATCGAGTGATACCAGACATCAACATAATCTCCAACGTCGTAACGTTGCTCGTCCATACGCACCCAAATTAATTCATAATAACGCTCCCTACCACCATATGGCCGCATATCTTTAGGTTTTTCAGATTGAATTAATAAGCGATTCGGTGTTGTTTGAATCACATAACCCGTAAGGTCTGGCGAGGTCTGTCTTAGAGCAATAAGCGCCCAAAGGGTGAAGGCGCTTAAAGATATAATTAAAATATAAAAATAAGGTCGCTTCATAGTCACTACCCACTCTCGAATTAAAAAATATGTCTATAGTGTAGACGTGGGAGCAACCTAAAAAGTTACAGTAAAATGTGAATATTCTTATAAATTCGACAGGAATCATTGTTAAATATATGAAAACCCCACTTAATTAAGGTTAAAACCTTGATTAAGTGGGGTTATTGATTGTTTCGCTAGGTTAAAAAATTTAAATGTCGATTTCGTGAATAGACGGTTAATTAATCAGTGCTTGAAGTGGGGCTGGAATACGTCCACCACGTTTAATCATTTTCTCAGAACTAAACGGTTTTACCCCGATGATTGGCGCACGACCGAGCAAGCCGCCAAATTCAACCATTTCTCCTTCGTTTTTACCGACAACTGGGATCACTCTGACAGCCGTGGTTTTCTTATTAATCATACCAATCGCTGCTTCATCAGCGATAATAGCAGACAGTGTTTCAGCTGGGGCATCGCCATTTAATGCGATCATATCAAGACCGACTGAACATACACATGTCATAGCTTCTAACTTATCTAAGGTAAGAGAGCCATCTTGAATACCACGGATCATCCCATTGTCTTCACTGACTGGAATGAAGGCACCACTTAAACCACCAACGTATGAACTGGCCATTGCGCCACCTTTTTTAACAGCATCATTCATTAAAGCAAGTGCAGCAATCGTTCCATGTGTGCCCACGCTCTCAAGGCCAATCTCTTCTAGGATTTCAGCGACACTATCATTCATCGCATTCGTCGGCGCAAGTGATAAATCCATAATTCCAAAAGGCACGTTAAGGCGTTCAGCCACAACACGACCAAGTAGCTCACCTGCACGTGTGATTTTAAAGACGGTCTTTTTAATGACGTCTGCCACTTCACCTAGGTCAGCTTCTGGATAGCGCTTCAGTGCATTGAGTACAACTCCAGGGCCACTAACGCCGACACTTAAGACAGCTTCCCCTTCGCCTGCACCGTGAAAGGCACCAGCCATAAACGGATTATCTTCAACGGGGTTACAAAATGCAACGAACTTTGCACAACCAATACTATCTTGGTCTTTTGTCAGTTCGGCCGTTTCCTTAATCACGTGTCCCAACTGACCCACGGCATCCATATTGATACCTGTTCTTGTTGTCCCAATCGATACCGAACTACAGACACGATTTGTTTCGCTTAAAGCTCGAGGGATAGCTTCAAGTAGTGTTTGATCTGCTTTTGTCATGCCTTTATGTACTAAAGCAGAGTAACCTCCGATAAAATCAACCCCGGTCTTTTCTGCTGCTTTATCAAGCACTTTTGCAAGTTCTACGGCTTGGTCAACGTTTAAGTCACCTAAGATTTCAGCGATCGGTGTGATTGAAATACGTTTATTCACAATCGGAATGCCGTATTCTTTTTCGACTTGTTCAGCTACCGGCTTTAATTGCCCAGCATAACTCACAATTTTATTATAGACATTCGCCTTTACCTTTTCAAAATCACTATCTTGGCAGTTGCGTAAACTAATGCCCATTGTAACAGTACGAATATCTAAACTTTCCATTTGAACCATGCGAATCGTTTCTTGAATTTCTGAATAATGAATGGCCATGTTTTCCCCTCCTTAAATTCGGTGCATTGCTTGGAAGACGTCTTCTAATTGCACACTGATGGTTAAATTCATTTCTGTTTCAACTTGTTCAAATGCTCCGAGTAAATCTTCTAATAAATCTTTGTTTTCCATTTCGACAATCATCATCATTGTAAAATAATCTTGAAGAATCGTTTGGCTAATATCGTGAATATTCATCTTGTGTTCGGCTAATACAGTTGTAACTTTTGAAATGATTCCCACTTGGTCTTTTCCTACTACTGTGACTACTGCGCGTTTTTGCATGTCCTTCACCTCGTATTAAATATTTTTTGAATAAAAAAAGATTGGAGTCGATCCCCAATCTCTAAAGACAACAAGCTTATCAGCTTAATTTGTCTTCTGTCCTTTTACCTGAGATTGTGAATCCTTCGGTGCCGCCATTAGAGCGGTCTCTCCAGAAGTTGCTCCCACTATAGTGTCACCCATAATGATCGTTGCGACTTATTTAATTACTAAGCATCGTACCAAGTTTTTAAGAAAAGGTCAACCGTTGTTTTTGCTAGAAAAATTGGACAAGGGCGATGTCACAAGTGACATCGCCCTTTAAAGGTAAAAATATTTGTTTTACTACAAATTGCCGCGGTAGTTCATTCTAAATGCTTCTAACTTAAACACATAATCCCTACCTCTATTATGTTCTTACGACTCTTGAGTCGATCCAGTTGAATAAGTGTTACGTTATTATTGTTTATCAATTTGCAACCATGATAAAATCCATTCAATAATCGTGTCGTTCATCATACCGTCATGATGTGTATCCAAAACAACTAAAATGATGCCTCATTTTTACCTCGCCTTTTTAAGGCCAAAGTTAATTATCGCATAATAATGGAACGATGTCAATGGATAAGGTCAACCGAGTTTTACTTAATCAAGATGAATGAGCACATTGGGTTTACGTAAGCGTGTCTAACTAGTGCCAGACATGAAAAAATGGTATGATTAAAACGATTGTTAAGGGGGAAAGTAGCTATGACAGAACAAATAAAATTAGTGGCATTAGACTTAGACGGAACACTGGTGGGACACGGCGGTAAAGTGGTGACACCGCGGTTAATTGAAGCGGTCAAAGCAGCGAAAAAGCAGGAAGTTGACGTCGTGATTGCGACAGGTCGTCACCGTACAACAAGTTTATCTATTGCCGAAACACTTGAGGTTGATCATTTAATTACATTGAACGGGGGAGAAGTCTGGACAACGCGCGGAGAATTGTTACTAAGACAATCCATTCACCATGATGATGTTGAAAAAATCATCAGTCAATTTGAACGATTAAATAGTCATTACTGGCTTGTGAGTGACCAAGGCGTGTTTCAGCGTCAATTACCTGATAATTATTTAGAGCATGAGTGGATCAAATTCGGCTTTGATATTTTAGATGAGAATTTGCGTGAAGAAGCAACGCGTTATTTTAGTGCCATTCAAACACTTGAGTTAACCAATTCGAGTCCGACCAATATTGAGATTAATAAGCGTGGAACCCATAAACGTCAAGCGATTGAGTATTTACTGGAATCGAGAAAGCTTGATTTTAGTCATGTCATGGCCGTGGGTGACAGTATGAATGATATTAAAATGATTGAGCACGCTGGTTTTGGTGTAGCAATGGGAAATGCTCAAGTGGAAGTCAAAGAAAAAGCCCGCTTTGTGACTGCGCGTTTTGATGAAGACGGGGCGGCACTTGCGATAGAAAAGATGTTGTCAGGTGATTATTGAAATATAGCTGATGTGAGAAAAAAATGAATTTTTAAAAAATTCATTTGCATCTGGCGCAATTCTGTTATAACTTAGTATATGTAGCATTGGGGTTTTATGTGGATAATTTGCGCAAATGTCAAAATCCACGTATGATAGAAATAGAATCAACTAGACAAAGGAGCTAAAAACATGACAAAACAACAATTTGGTGTCATTGGTCTTGCGGTAATGGGGAAAAACTTGGCTTTAAACGTAGAAAGCCGCGGATACTCTGTATCTGTCTTTAACCGTACGTACAAAAAAACAGAAGATTTTATGGCAAACGAAGCCAAAGGAAAAAACTTCTTTGGTGCAGAAACAATTGAAGAATTCGTGGATTCATTAGAAAAGCCACGTAAAATCATGTTGATGGTAAAAGCAGGACCAGCAACAGATAAAACAATAGAAACACTTCGTCCGTTGCTTGATGAAGGTGATATTATTATCGATGGTGGTAATACATTCTTCCAAGATACGATTCGTCGTAACAAAGAACTTGACGAATCAGGTATCCACTTTATCGGTACAGGCGTTTCTGGTGGTGAAGAAGGCGCGCTTAAAGGCCCGTCAATCATGCCAGGTGGTCAAGCAGAAGCATATAAACATGTGGCACCTATCTTAGAAGCGATTTCAGCTAAAGTTGAAGGCGATTCATGTGTAACGTATATCGGACCAAACGGTGCCGGACACTATGTGAAAATGGTGCATAACGGTATCGAGTATGGTGATATGCAACTGATTGCCGAAGCTTACTTTATTCTAAAAAATGTTCTTGGACTATCAGCAGAAGAATTACACGATGTCTTCAAAGATTGGAACCAAGGCGAATTAGATTCATACTTAATTGAAATTACGACAGATATCTTTACGAAAAAAGATGATGAAACAGGGAAACCAATGGTGGATGTCATCTTAGATAAAGCAGGACAAAAAGGGACAGGTAAATGGACAAGCCAAAGTGCGCTTGATCTAGGTGTACCACTTCCTGTTATTACGGAATCTGTTTTTGCTCGTTTCATTTCAGCACTTAAAGATGAACGTGTAAAAGCAAGCAAGATTCTTTCAGGTCCTTCAGCAGAATCACTGCCATATGAAGGGGATAAAGAAGAATTAATCGAAGCGATTCGTCAAGCGTTGTATATGAGTAAAATCACCTCATATGCTCAAGGGTTCGCCCAAATGCGTACCGCATCTGAAGAGTATGAATGGAATTTAGATTACGGTGAAATTGCGATGATTTGGCGCGGTGGTTGTATCATTCGTGCACAGTTCTTACAAAAAATTAAAGAAGCCTTTGACCGTGATAAAGCACTTGCTAACCTTATGTTAGATGATTACTTCAAAGACATCGTTGAAAAGTATCAATCATCGTTACGTAAAGTATTAGCCGTCGCCATGGAACGTGGTATTCCGGTACCAGGTTTTGCAGGGGCGTTAGCTTATTACGATAGCTACCGTACAGAAACGTTACCAGCTAACCTTATTCAAGCGCAGCGTGACTACTTTGGTGCTCACACGTATGAGCGTGTAGATAAAGATGGTGTCTTCCATACGGAATGGTTAGATAAATAACATCACTCACCGTCATTAAAGATAGGTGAAGCTAAAATATAGAAAAGCCGCTGACAGGTATTTGTATGCTTGTCAGCGGCTTTTTGTCTTTGAATAATATATTTGATAAGTAAGGTGATTTCTCGGCTCTAATGGTTACACATACACAAAAAAGCAGGCCAACGGCCCGCTTTAGATTTTATGCATTTAACTGATCGTTACTCACCGTCGCGAGAACATGTTTCCCACCAGTGGAAACCATCTTTATTTAACAGTTGATCGGATACATCTGGACCATTCGTGCCAGAAGCGTAATTAGGAAAATCAGCTGTCGTCTTTTCCCAGCGATCGGTAATGGTATCGATGAACTGCCAAGAAAGCGCCACTTCGTCAGCGTGGACAAAGCTTGTTGAATCACCGTTTAAACAATCATTAATTAGTAGCTCATAAGCTTCTGGTACTTCAACATTTTCTAAGCTCTTATCATAGTGCATCGTAATCGGTTTACTTGTCATACCGTAATCTGTTTTCTTCGCGTTTAA
Source organism: Bacillota bacterium (assembly GCA_051746745.1). Taxonomy (GTDB): domain Bacteria; phylum Bacillota; class Bacilli; order Bacillales; family Amphibacillaceae; genus Halolactibacillus. The sequence goes on from JBNJFJ010000006.1 coordinate 14,609, forward strand.
GTGCATCGTAATCCCTTCATCAGGTGCCACGTGTATAACTAAGAGGTTGGGGTTGATTGTTCCTTCGTTATCCTTGTACAAGTTCAGTGGCAAGTCTTTAAATTGTACCACGATTTTTGTGCACTTTTCTTTCATGCGCTTTCCTGTTCTGACATAGAAAGGTACGCCAGCCCAGCGGAAATTATCAATCATAAATTTACCTGCGACAAATGTTTCGGTATTAGAGTCTGGTTCAACACCGTTACTCTCGCGGTAAGCATTTACTTCCTCATCATTAACGATACTTTTATCATATTGACCTCGGACGAAATAGTCATCGACGTTATTTTCACTTAATGGACGCAGGCTGCGCAATACTTTTACTTTTTCATAACGGATATCATCTGGATGAATTTTTGCGGGTGGTTCCATCGCAACAAGTGATACCATCTGTAGTAGGTGGTTTTGAATCATGTCGCGCAGAGCACCAGATTCATCATAATAGCGCCCGCGTTCTTCGACCCCTAATACTTCACTTGAAGTGATTTGCACGTTCGCGATATATTGGTTGTTCCAAAGCGGTTCAAACATCGCGTTCGCAAAACGCACGATTTCAATGTTTTGGACCATTTGTTTACCTAAATAGTGATCAATACGATAGATTTGGTCCTCATCAAAAGCTTGACCAATTTGGTCGTTGAGTGCTTGTGCGGTCTCATAGTTGTGTCCGAATGGTTTTTCAATCACGAGACGTGACCAACCTTTGTTGTCGGTAAGTCCTTGAGATTTTAAGTTTGCGGCAATTGGCCCAAAGAAGTTTGGTGCCATGGCCATATAGAATAAACGATTGCCACCGGCTTGATGTTTGTGATCAAGCTCTGTGATAAATGTATCAAGTTTTTGATACTCTGATAAATGTTGAGCATCGAACGGATTGTAATGGAAGTGTGACGCAAAGTCATCATGATCAATCGGATCGTCTTGATACTCTTCAATTGATGCTTTGACATTGTTTCTAAAATCTTCTTGCGTTAATGGCCTTCTAGCTACCCCTACGACCGCAAAATGATCGGACAACTTGTTATTCCGATATAGACGGTACAATGCAGGGAACAATTTTCGATTAGCTAAATCCCCGGTTGCTCCAAAAATTACAATAATAGCTCTTGGTGTGTCTTGTGTCATTGGCTTTAACTACCTCTCTTTTATAGAATAAATGCTTAAATGTCGTATGTAGGCCCTCTCTATATTTAACATACCACTTTCAAGCCTTTAGATAAACCATTTTACATTTCTCTCTGTTTAAAGTTATAATTTTAAAGATGGTTATGTTCTATCTTATCACGTATTCAGAAAATAACAAATAGTTTTACAATTATTATTTACGGGGGAGAAATTTATGACAACGTATAACGGTTACTTAATAGACCTTGATGGGACGGTTTATAACGGCACAGAAAAAATACCAGCAGCAGTTGAGTTTGTGAAAGTATTAAACGAGAAGAAGATCCCATACTTATTCTTAACCAATAACTCCACAAAACATCCACGCGATGTAGCGGAAAAGTTACGTTCAATGGAGATCGAGGCAACAGAAAAACAAGTGTTGACGACAAGTATGGCAACCGCAAAGTATGTCAGAGAACAGCACCCTGGTGCGAAAGTGTATCCGATTGGTGAAGAAGGATTGATGATGGCCTTAGAAGCAGAAGGCTTAGTCTTAACGGATGATGACCCAGATTATGTGGTGATGGGCCTTGACCGCGAGATTAATTATGAAAAATTATCTATTGGCGCCTTGGCGATTCGTAACGGAGCTAAATTTGTCGCAACCAATGGAGATATTAAGTTGCCAAGTGAACGTGGATTTCTGCCAGGGGCAGGATCGGTCATTTCTGTGTTATCTGTCACAACAGAAGTTGAACCAAAATTCATTGGTAAACCAGAGCCGATTATGGTTGAACAAGCACTCGAGGTATTAGGGACAAGTAAAGCAGAAACCTTGATGGTGGGGGATAATTATTACACGGATATTTTAGCTGGCATTCATGCAGGTGTTGATTCCCTCTTAGTGTTTACAGGTGTGACAACACCAGACGAATTACACGCGGTAGATAAACAACCAACGTATACACTTCAATCATTAACAGATTGGAATTTTTAAAGGAGGCAGTATCGTGGCGATTTCATATGAGATTATTAAACATATAGCGGTATTATCTGAGAATGCATCGGGTTGGAAAAAAGAATTAAACCTTGTATCATGGAATAATCGTGAACCGAAGTATGATCTGCGTGATTGGTCAGACAATCATGAAAAGATGGGCAAAGGATTAACATTGTCTAAAGAAGAAGTAGATCAACTTAAGCAAGCGTTACAGTTAATCGAATAGAAATAAGAAATTATGAGAACACTATGCTTGAAATTTTTAAAATAGGGTATAGAATCATATAAGTGTATATAACAAGGAGGACAAAGTATATGTTTAAAAAATTATTTGGTAAAGAAGAAAAAATTGATCATGAAGTACTCGTATCACCAATGACAGGAGAAGTGGTAGATGTAACAGAAGTACCTGATCCAACTTTTTCTGAAAAAATGATGGGGGACGGTATTGCCTTTAAGCCAACAGATGGCGAAGTCGTTGCGCCAATTGGTGGCGAAATCGTGAATTTATTTCCAACGAAACACGCGATTGGTATTAAATCTAAAGCGGGTGTGGAATATCTCATTCACATCGGTTTAGATACGGTCATGTTAGACGGTGAAGGATTTACTGCGCACGTGAGCCAAGGAGATAAAGTGAATGTGGGCGATAAATTGATCACGGTTGACTTAGACTTTGTAGCTGAGAAGGCGAAGACGATTACACCACTTGTGATTACGAGTGAAGTTGGTTCAATTGAAAAGGATATTAATAAATCTGTTGTAAAAGGTGAAACAGAAGTTTTAACAGTACACCTATAAGTCGTATTATTAATTAAAGTAAAAAGCGAAGACGTTTTAGCTGTCTTCGCTTTTTTTATAGTATAGGAAAGTATAAAAATTTTGTTGATGTATGAGCCGTTATGACTCATGTATTTCTTCTCCTGAATCACCACCAGCTGTTACAGAGTCAACTTGTTCGATTGTTGCGCGGTTATGGAATGCATCGCTAATTGTCATTAGTGTCCCTTTAGCAACGGCAAGAAGTGGATCGTCCGCAATATGAATGGGTACATGTAGTTCTTGTTCCAGCCAAGGTACGATGCCTTTTAGTAAAGCGCCACCGCCGACAAGGGTAATGCCATAATCGACAATGTCTCCACTTAGTTCTGGTGGTGATGACTCTAACGTTTGATGGATCATTAATACAATCTGATTAAGGGTGTCGACTAAAGCTGCTTGAATTTCAGTCGATGTTAAGGTGATAGACTGGGGGAGCCCGGTAAGGAGATCACGTCCTCTGACACTTAATGTTTCCTCAGTGTGCTCACCTGGTGCGTAGCCAATCGTTTGTTTAATGAATTCAGCCGTTTGTTCACCAATCATGATATTGTACTTATTTTTAACGTATTGAATAATTTCCTCATCTAAATCATCCCCTGCCGTTCGTAGTGAACGACTGGTGACAACGCCCCCGTATGAAATAATCGCAACTTCTGTTGTCCCACCGCCAATATCAACGATGGTGCTGCTTATTGGTGCTGTAATAGGTAACCCGGCGCCTATTGCTGCTGCGACAGGTTCTTCAATTAATTGTACCGACTTCACTCCAAACGAATGCATGGCGTTTTCAATCGCCCGCTTTTCTACCGCTGTACTGCCAGATGGAACACAAATCGTTACCTGCGGCTTTCTGAATCGTTGGTTTAAGTTTTGTTGAACTTTTGATAGGACGAGCTTTAACATTTGACTCGTTAAATCAAAATCAGCAATGACACCTTCTTGGAGCGGACGAATGGTATCGATGTGGGCAGGTGTTTTTCCGACCATTGCTTTAGCATCGTGTCCCGTTGCGGTGATTTTATTTGTTTGACGATTGACAGCAATCACGGTTGGTTCATTGTAAATCATGCCTTTATTTTTATGATAGACCAAGGTGTTGGCGGTACCTAAGTCAATGCCTAACTGAATTGGTTGAAACATACATAATCCCCTTTATCATGAATTGATTCGTCTATGCTCTTTTATCTAGTATGGGTTACGATAGACGTTCTTATTCTTTATCTTCTGCAGTCTAGCATAGCGGAACCTTTTATAACAAACGTCATTAGACCTAAATCAATAAAGACACAACTACTGGTTCACGAAAGATTAAAAATCTATTATAATAAATAAGGATTAAGTCTATTTTTAAGGGAAAATGCTAGGTATTCTATCAGGTACTTAACAAATAGCTAACAATCACACAACAATTATTTTACGGTGTGTCACAGACATGTGACAAAAAATAGCCCCAATGAAGGAGAAGACAGATGAGAACGCTATGGATTTATTTATATGCGATTATAATTACGATTCAAACATTGCCACACTTAAAACGCGCACAAAAAATGCCAGATGAGCCTTACGGACCCAAAGGACAAGCCATTTATAAAATCCCTCAAAGTGTGTCTCGTAGAGTGATTAAGAAAACGAAAACACGCGTAACCGTCACAGGGTTAGAAAATGTACCAGAAGGCCCAGTGTTATTCGCTTCCAATCACCAAGGTTTGTTTGATATTCTTTTACTACTTGGCTATATTGAACGTCCGATTGGGTTTATTGCGAAAAAAGAGATTCAAAAAATCCCGTTAATTAGAAGTTGGATGAAAGAGCTGCAATGTGTCTTTATCGATCGAAGTAATCGCCGTGCCGCGATCAAAGTCATAGAAGATGGTGTGAACAGTCTCAAACGTGGACAAAACATGGTGATTTTCCCGGAAGGCACCCGTTCAAAAGGGGGGCCAATCGTGCCATTTAAGTCGGGCAGTTTGAGATTAGGTACACGGGCAGAAGTGCCAATTGTCCCGATTACTATTAACGGTACACACCTCATGCTGGAAGCGAACGATGGCAAAATGAAACAAGCAGATGTCTCTTTAACAGTGGGAGAGCCGTTGATGCCAGATGAATATGAAGACTTAAAGTCACAAAAAATTGCAGATATTATTTATGAGCGTGTTAAAAGTAATCTAAATTAGAAGTGGTTGAGTAAGGGCAATGGTTTAATTTGCGCTAAACAATTAAAAATAAAAAGAAAGTAACCGATGACAGTGTGATGTCCTAACGGTTGCTTTTTTGTTTTGAGAATGGGTAATGATTGAGAATGATTGACTGAGCGTATCGATATAACAAGGTCTTTTTACACGGTATATACAAGTGACAGTGAGTAAAATGACATATAAAAAATGAAAACGCTCTAAAGATTATAAGCAAGATGTCGATATAGATATATAGACGTTTAAATTCTTAAGGAATGCACACAATAAATAACGTTTTTAAATTATTTTTCTGATAACAACTAGGTTTTATCATCAAGATTCGCTATACTAGTAAGAGAGAAAAGATAAAGAATCCAACAGAACCAATAAATTACAATAAACCAAAGGTGATGCTATGACAAACCCATCTATTACAGACATGTTAGAACAACAAACATTGAGTCAATTACTTGAACAATTTAAAGAACAACAGCTTGCTGAAGATGAACTAAAGAAACACCTTTATACATATGTCTCTACGAAAGTCTTTTCAACTGATGAATTGAACAAGATTGTGAGTCGAACATTTGATATTATTCTGTTGGATGAAAAAGGTTATTTAACCTATTGTGATCAAAGTTTTGCTGAACATTTAGGTTATCAACAAGAAGAACTGATGGACCATCACTATCGTATGCTCCATGCGAAAGTGCATGATGATCAGTTTTATAATGATATGTGGCAGACCATTCAACAAGGGGATGTATGGACGGGTGATATTGCAACAGCCGCCAAAACGAACGCCGTCTTTTGGTATCGAACAACGATTATTCCTATTCTTGACGGGGATCAAAAGCCGTTTCAATTTATCGTGTTCCGCACGGATATTACCGATGTAAAAAAGAGTGATAAAGCGATATTAGAACAACTCGATGATGATTACCGGAAAGTATTAAGTCATGTGATGAATGTAACCTTCCGCGTGAATCGAGACAAGACAATCAACCGCTATCGCTTCCGATTATTTGAGGGCAAATTGATTAGGAAAATGTCACCGTCATTTGACCAGATTGTAACGGGTCATGAGGTTTTCTTCAGTCAAGATCCGGTACTCACACACTATTTTGAACGTGCTTTTGAAGGTGAAGAAGTTCGTTTTAAACATCAATATAAACAAACGGTTTTATTAACCACACTTGTGCCCATTATTGAGAAAGGACAAGTCATTGAAGTGGTAGGTAGTTCAAGTGATGTTACTTCACTTGAAGAAGCAGAGAAGAAAGCCAAACGCTTAACATATTATGACCTATTGACGGATTTACCAAATAGAGAAAAATTCAAGCGTGATTTAACGGATTATTTACATCATCAACCGCGTGATTTGGCGCTGTTAATTTGTGATATCGATAAATTGAAAAATATTAATGACACACTCGGTGAGGTCATTGGTGATGACGTCATTCAAGCCGTCGTGAAACGTATCCGTGCCGAATTAACGAATCTGGATACGCTTTACCGTTATGGTGGTGATGAATTTGCGATTATCACAACGGGAGACGAAGCGAAGCTAAAAGACCTAACTAATCGAATGATTCAAGCGATTAATCGACCGGTAACATCTCATCGACAGGATATGTTTGTCTCAGCCTCGATTGGTGTGAGCCGATTTGGTCAAGATGCGTCAACAGAAGAACAACTCGTACGACATGCGAATGTCGCTGTCCATTATGCCAAGCTAAATGGTCGTAATCATACGCTGTTTTTCTCAGAAACGATGGAAGAAGATTATAATGAGAACTTAATTCTTGACGCGGATATTAGAAAAGCCTTGCATAATAATGAGTTTGAACTCTACTATCAACCGCAAATTAACGTGATTACAGGTGAAGTCATTGGCCTTGAAGCACTGATACGCTGGATGCATCCTAAAAAAGGACCTGTCTCACCAGCGAAGTTTATTCCGCTCGCAGAAGAGTCAGGTGTGATTACACAAATCGGTGAATGGGTGATAAAAGAAGCCTGTCATCAGCATCAAACATGGGTGAGAGAAGGTTACCAGCCGATTCGTATTGCGGTAAATGTCTCAGCGATTGAGTTGCAGCGAACTGACTTCGCGGAAAAAGTTAAAAACATACTTGCAGAAACAAATATGGACCCACACTTCTTGGAGATTGAAATCACCGAAAATAGTGTGATGCAAAATACAGAAGAATGTATTTTAACGATGAACTGTCTTCGTCAAATGGGCATCTCTCTGTCAATTGATGACTTTGGTACCGGTTATTCTTCGTTCGGCTACTTAAAACAATTCCCGATTAATTATTTGAAAATCGATCAGTCATTTGTGCGAAGTGCTCTTAAAGAACAAAGCAGTGCCGCGATTGTTAAAGCGATGATTCAGTTGGCGCATAATTTTGGTTTAAGAGTTGTCGCAGAAGGCGTTGAAGATGAAGAGATCTTAACGTTATTAAAGGCAGAGCACTGTGACTTCTATCAAGGTTACTTTTATAGTAAACCAATCAGAGCATTAGAAATTAAAGATAGAATTTTAAAAGCAAAGTAAAGTAAAGAAAACAAGTGATCATTCATCAAACAGGTATTATGATGACGTGATCGCTTGTTTTTTAAGGTAGAATATTTTTAACTTAAGGTGTTTTTAGCTATAATGAAGTGTAATCTATAAAAAAAGGTGGTATATACTATGATAAGAGTACTATTTGTTTGTCTCGGGAATATTTGCCGGTCACCGATGGCAGAAGCATACTTTAGAGATTTAGTTGAAAAGAAAGGTTTGGCGGATCAATTTGAGATTGATTCGGCGGGAATGGGTAATTGGCATGAGGGAAAGCCCCCTTACATAGGGACGCGTGATAAATTGGATCAAGTAGGTATTTCTTATGATGGGATGACGGCTCGTCAAATCAAATCAAGTGATTTAGATGATTTTGATTATATTATTACAATGGACAATCAAAATCACCGAGATGTGATGGCTTTAAGACAAGAAGCGCCAACGGCTAAAGTATTTAACTACATGGATGTCGTTGATAATGATTTAGAGGAAGTGCCTGATCCTTATCATACGGGCAAGTTTGATGAAACGTTTGAATTAATTGAACTAGGGGCAGAGAAATTATTAACCCAGATACTAAATGAATCTAAATAATAGGAGTGAAAACGATGCGAAATAAAAAAATGATAGGTTTTATTGCAATCGGAGCATTAACAGGAGCCGCCATTAGTTTGCTTGATAAAAATGTCCGACGTGAATGTAAAGAAACAATGGACGAACGGATGATAGAGTGTCGTTACTATGCCAAGCATCCTTCGGAACTCATGCATCAATGCCATAAACAACTCGCTTGGATGATGGATTTATCAGAAACAGCGTTAGACCTAACAGTCCAATCTGTTGATAAAGTAGAGGATTTACTAGACAATATTGATAAAAAGATCGACTGAGATGTGTGAATAACAAGGAGGTGCATAAAATGAACAGTCCCAATTGGAAAAAAATAAAACAATTCGGTATCGATTTATTTAAAAACTTCACTGAAGATGAAGTGACCTCCTTATCTGCACAAATGGCGTATTTCTTTTTACTTTCGCTGTTTCCATTATTAATTTTTCTCGTGACTTTAGTTGGTTACTTTCCGTTTGATGCGGCATCATTGATTTCAGACTTAAGTGGCTATATTCCTGAGGAAGCGATGAGTTTAATTGAGTCAAACTTAGAACAAGTTGTTGACGCAAGTGGGGGCGGTTTATTATCCGTTGGTATTATTGGTACCCTTTGGTCTGCTTCGAACGCGATTAATGCGGTAATGCGTTCGTTAAATAAAGCGTATGACGTTGAAGAGAATCGATCATTTATAGTAGGGCGTCTGATTGCGATCTTACTCCTTGTGTCGATGCTTATTCTTATTCTGGTCGCATTATTACTGCCAGTCTTTGGCCGGGCAATTGGTGTCTATATCTTCTCGTTCTTTGGTGCATCTGAGACATTTATTGATGTATGGAATATGCTGCGATGGGTCATATCTTCATCCATCTTCTTTGTTGTTTTCTTGTACCTATACCGTTTGGCACCAAACGCTAAAGTATATATAAAAGATACGCTTTACGGCGCTTTATTTGCGACACTTGGCTTTCAGTTAGCGTCGTTTGGTTTTAGTTTTTATGTCAATAATTTTGGAAATTACTCAGCCACATATGGTAGCCTTGGTGGTATTATCATTATGATGTTTTGGTTTTATATTACTGGCATTGTCGTAATTACGGGTGGAGAAATCAATGCGTTAACGGCGAAGTATCGTGGTCGTTCAAGCCAAAAGAACCGTAAAAAACATCAGCAGCATAACCCTCAGTCTGACCATTCAAGCAACCAGGTTAAAGCACAATCAGAGAGTGATTCAAATAAGGAGAAAGAGGCAGTTTCAAATGCGAAGAAGGCACCAAATCAAACAGCACTGATCAAGCGAGATAAACAAGAATTAACAGAAGTGAATCAATCAAACAAAGAAAAAGATAATAAATAGAATCATTCATAAGTTGGGAAAAGATATTGGCTTTTTAACAGGTCAATATCTTTTTTCACTACCGAATGAGCTTAATACATGAAGTTAATGAGCCCGATTAAGGGCCAAATGATGTATCATTTATAACTAATTTTCGGAATTATTAAATTTTTAAAGGTGAGTAGGTGCGGGTATGGGGTACTTTGTTCAATTTCAGTTAAACATTTTTGCGCTCTTAATTGTCGTTATATTATACGCGATGATTAAATTAAAGCTAAAGGTAAAGAGTTATGGCAAATTTCTATTAAGAATTATCATGCTTGTTTCAGCGGTGGCGATTATAGTTGAACCATTGACATGGATTTTTGACGGCAAGATATTTCCGTTCAGCTATGTATTAGAGTATGGCACGAACGTCATGTTATTTCTTGTTGGTCCCGTTTTAGGTGGCTTATTGATGAGTTATGTGGATTATCATACGTTTCATAATCCGAAAAGGTTGAGTAAACGTTTATTCTACCAACATTGGAGTATCGTGACGGCAATCATACTTATGGTTAATTGGTTTAACCCGATTTATTTTGAGGTGAATCCGGTCACAAACAGTTATTCCAGTGGCGATTTTAAAGATGTGCATTATGTAATCCTCGCGAGTATTTATCTCTATATGCTTGTGTCACTCTATCGGCATCGTCACCTTGTGACCAAACAAGCTCAACAGATTTTCATTTGGTTTTTTATGTTGCCGATACTTGGTATGGTTGTGCAACTGTTTAATTCAAGACTCTACTTTTCGTGGACGTCTGTTGTACTTGGGATTTTAGTCGCCTATATCTTCTTAGAGTCACAGGCAACAGAAGAAGATCATTTAACGAAATTATATAATCGTCAAAGTTATGAAATGTATGTCGATCATTTGATTGAAGGCAATCAACCGTTTAGTTTTATTCTGTTTGATTTAAATCATTTTAAAAAAGTAAATGATACTTATGGTCATCTTGCTGGAGATCAAACACTAATTGCTTTTGGGCAAGTACTCAAGCGCGTATTTGATAAAAAAGCACTTGTCTCAAGGTTAGGTGGGGACGAATTTGTTGTTGTGATAGAAGGCGAGTGCGCAAATGAAGCGTACCATGATCAAATAAAAAACTTATTACAACAATATGAGGAAGACTATATTAAACAGTTATCATTCAGTTCAGGTTTATCCGTTAGAAATGGCTTTGAAACGACCGAACAAATTTATCAACATGCTGATCATAAGTTGTATAAAGAAAAGCGCACCTATCATCAAAGTCTAGTCGATTAATTGAGGGCAACCTTTAAAGATTGTACGTTTCCTTATAATGAAAACAAACGACGCCTAATTTTTTGGCGTCGTTTGTTTCGCTGTGCTTTTCTTTTCATAAATTGTGCGAGTAGGCTATACAATGTTTATGAAGGTAGGCCGGATTCTTTATATTTTAGTAAGCGTAAGCCATTTAAGATAACGAGGATGGTACTACCTTCGTGTCCCACAACCCCGAGTGGTAAATTAATAAACTGAAAGAGGTTTGAGATGATGAGCAAGACAATCACAGAAATCGAGAAGAAAATGTTTTGCTTCACAATGGTATTCATGCGTTTTGATAAACTGAACAGATCAACCAATTTAGAGAGTTTATTTTTTATTAGAACAATATCAGCAGTTTCTAAAGCGACATCTGTGCCTGCGCCCATCGCAACACCGATATGAGCGGTCGCAAGTGCAGGGGCATCGTTAATACCATCACCGACCATCATAACGGTATCAAACTCTTCTCTTAATTCTTTTAAGACAGTTACCTTATCTTCAGGCATACAGCTAGCTACATAACGACTTAAGCCTACTTCCTCCGCGATAGCTTCTGCTGTTTTTTCATTGTCACCGGTTAGCATAATTGTTTCAATGCCAAGTGATTGGAACGTTTTAATTGCTTCAATCGTATCTTGTCGAATTTCATCTTTTAAAGCGATAATGGCAACCACATCATTATTTTTGGTTACATAGACGAGCGTTTTTGCGTGTTCTTTTAAATCAGTTGCTTGTTCACTATACCAATTATCCGCTGAAGCGGTAAATAATTTTTCATTCCCAATTGCCCACTCATCACCATCAAATGTTGCTTTAACTCCTTTACCCGTTACCTCGGTCATCTCATCGGAAGCTTCAATAGTGGTTGGGTCGAGATAAGTTTGGCTAAACCGAATCATCGCTTCTGCTAGTGGGTGACTGGAGCCTTTTTCGATTTGAACAATCCGCTTAACAATGGCTTCATCTGCTTCATCCTCTTTTGTGACAAAGTCTGTAACTTCTGGTCGCCCAACAGTAAGTGTGCCTGTTTTATCAAAAGCAATGGCAGTTACTTTATCAAAGTTTTCTAAGTGTACACCACTTTTAACGAGCATACCACGTCTGGCACTTGTCGATATAGCTGAGAGTGTCGCTGGTGTGATCGAGGCGACAAGGGCACACGGTGAAGCAACGACGAGTAAAATCATCGCGCGGTAAAACGTTTCATTCCAGCTCCAGCCGAAAATAAAAGGCGGTAATACCATCATTAATGCCGTAACAGCTAAGACAACATACACATAAATATTTTCAAATCGTTCAATGAACAGCTGAGCAGGTGACTTTTCAGATTGTGCCGACCGTACGAGTGTCATGATTTTTTGAACAAAAGATTCGCTGCTGTCGGTCGTCACTTCTACAGTAAGACTGCCACTTTGATTCATCGTTCCAGTAAAAACCTTATCGTCAAGTGATTTTTCCACTGGAATAGACTCTCCAGTTAAGGCACTTTCATCAATGGAGGTGCGCCCTTTAATAATCTTGCCATCCACTGGCATTCTTTCACCAGGTTTAACATAAATCAAATCACCAATGTTTAGCTCATCAACTGACACAAGTTCTTCTTTGCCATCATTAATACGGAGGGCTTGGTCAGGTTGTAAGTGCATAAGATTGGATAAATCACGCTCACTTTTTTGCATGGTATATGTTTCCATCGCACCTGAGAGAGAAAAAATGAAAATTAAAATCGCACCTTCCACCCAGTAACCGATGATAGCTGAGCCAATCGCGGCTAAAATCATTAATAACTCAACATTTAATGTTTTGTCCTCTAGCGTTTCCGTAATCCCTTCTTTTGCTTTAGCGTACCCGCCAATAAAAAAAGCCAAAACATTTAAGGTAATATAACTTCCTTCAGGTAAGGCACTATGAAACACCCAAGCGATCAAAATCAATACACCGCTCATCAAAGCGGCGATTAATTCCTTATGTTTCTTCACCTTTGAGAACAACTGCTGTACTAATTGAGAATGAGTCTTATTGTTATTTGTAATATTTTTAGTTAGTTCACTCATTGTTAATCCCTCCGTTTTCTAATTGAGAATGTAAATCATTTATAAAAAGGATAAAACCCTAATTTTAAGTGTTTTTTATGTTTTTCTCAGTAAATTAATTTATAATAATTATAAATTAAGTATAACAAGTATTTTAAAAAATGCAAGAGGCAGATATTCATGGGAGGATAAATGTGAACATTATGTGACACAGGTGACAAGACAGGGGATGTTGTTATAATACAGAAATGATAAAAAAAGTAGTACAGTTAGTGTTTTTTTGTTGCATTCCCTCTCAATAGTTGATATAGTGAAAAGCGTTAAAGAATGTTATCAGAAAATTTACAAAGGGGATGGAAAAGTTGAAAAAGATACTTGCGATGGTTTTATTTGTTGGTGTATTCCTTCTAAGCGCCTGTTCAGAAGAGGCAACATTGTATGATGAAATAACAGAAGAGGGTGTACTTACCGTGGCAACGTCTGGAACATTAATTGCCGCATCCTATTATGACGATCAGGATGAATTAACAGGCTTTGATGTCGAAGTGGCACGAGAAGTGGCGAATCGTTTAGGTTTAGATGTGGAATTTGAAATTATGAGTGTAGACGGTATGTTACCAGCTGTCGAAACGGGACGGGTTGATTTAGCAGCCAATGACTTTTCTGTAACAGAAAATAGAAAAGAAGAGTTTACGTTCTCAAATCCATATAAATATTCGTATTCAACAATGGTTGTAAGAGAAAGTGATTATTCTGGTGTCTATTCACTTGAAGATTTAGAAGGTAAGATTAATGGCGGCGGGGCAACAACGATTTCGTCTGAAATCGCCCGACATTTCGGTGCAGAAGTTGAAACTTACGGAAATGCAAGTAATGAAGCTTACTTAAGAGATGTCTCTATTGGCCGCACAGATGTCGTTGTGAATGACTATTATTTAATTAAGTTTGGTGTGGCCGCCTTTCCTGATTTTGATATTATGATGCATCCAGATTTAAAGTTTCATCCAACTGAACAAGCACTTGTGATGAAAAAGGGAGAAACAGAACTTGAAGAAGCGGTTAATGAAGCATTGCAAGCGATGCGTGACGATGGTACATTATCAGACATTGCGATTGAGTTCTACGGTGAAGATGCCTCACTTGAAACAGAGGCAGATGTGGAAACAATTGAAGGGTTAGATATTTAATTATGCTCTTATGGAAAGGAGGCGGTAACGATGATGACATTACACGTAGGATTTTTTGATTTAGATAAAGCCATTGAGAATTTACCGCTCATCCTTTCTGGGTTACCGATGACGATTGCGGTCTCGTTTTTAAGTATGGCGATTGGTTTAATACTTGGTTTACCGGTTGCTTTACTTAGAGGCAGTGATCGGAAACTTTTTCGGTTGCCTGCACGTGTGTATATATCTTTTATGCGCGGGACACCAATATTAGTCTTCCTATTCATTATTTATTTCGGTTTACCTGCTGTTGGTATTGAATTTTCTGCTTTTCAAGCAGCAGTACTCGGATTTGGTCTAAATGCAACCGCCTATATTGCAGAAGTGAATCGGGCCGCACTTAACAGTGTAGAATATGGGCAGTGGGAAGCGGCACAATCGCTCGGTTTGAATTATCGGCAAACCGTTATAGGAATTATCTTGCCACAAGCGATGCGAATCGCGTTACCGCCTTTAACGAATATCTTTTTAGATTTAGTGAAGGCAACATCGCTTGCGGCTGTTATAACGGTACCTGAATTGTTTCAAAAAACACAGATTGCTAGTGGACGGTCGTTTGATTTTCTAACGATGTATACCTTAGTTGCCATGATATACTGGCCGCTAAGTATTCTAATCAGTGCCTTCCAAGAACGATTAGAAAAGCGTTATTCAAGGTTTGTTGAGCGCAATTAATCAAATAGATAGACAAAAATGAGCCGCTTCACTAAGCAGGCTCATTTTTTCTAGCTAACAAGCTAATATTAACATTTATTGTTACACGCTTCAGGTAGTCTCTGCAGTAACTCTTTTGGGTGTAAAAAAATAAAGAGCATTGCAATGACAAGTAGCATGGCTGCTAAACTGTAAAACAAGGAAACCCCCGGAAATTGCTGAATCACTGCCCCGCCAAGGTAAGGACCAATCATACTTCCTAAACTAAAACTAATCCCACACATAATATTCCCTGCTGGTAGTAGCTGTTTAGGTAAGGAATCCGTCATAAAGGAGACGCCCATTGAAAACAGTGAACCGAGTAAACCGCCGGCGACTATAAAGGTTAAGATAATGACAAAAAAGTGTTGTTCAAACAAAGCACCGATAAAAAACATGATGGTTCCGGCTGATGTCACAATCGCCAGCATTGTCTTTCGTCCAATCTTATCACTTATTGTTCCAAGCGGTACTTGGGTAAAGAGTGTAGCGATCGAAAAAAGCGGGATAATATAAGCAATCGTATCAACAGAATAACCGATCCGCATGCCATACACCGGAAAAATTCCGTGTAAGACAGCTTCTAAAATGCCGTAAGCAAACGGTCCAAGTAAACTTAACCAGGCAAGTTTAACAGTTAGTCCAAAACGTGCGAAGGTCGATTGAACTTGAACGGTTTGAATCGTCTCATCTTGTTCTACATGCTCATTTTGAATAAACAAGACAAACAGCCAAGCAACGAAACAGAAAAAGCTCGCAAGGAAAAATGGCGCATTCGGATGAACTTTCACGAGCTTTAACATGAGCGGTCCAAGCGCAAACCCTAGACTGAAAAACAGTCCGTAAATGGCGATGATTTTTCCGCGCTTATATTGCGGGGTTGACGAGGTAATCCAGGTTTGTGTCGCAAAGTTCAACATATGGTCACCGACGCCGACACCGAGTCTTAGTATAAACCAAATAAACAGTGACGGGAACAGGGGGAACATTAATAACGAAACAAACACGAGTGCTCCGCCTGTCACAATCATCGGTTTATATCCGAATCGTTGGAGTGGTTTCTCCATAAAAGGAGAGGCAATTAAGACCCCAATATACAGTCCGGTCGCATGTAAACCATTGACACTAGAAGACACCCCCATATCTTCTAAAAGAATGGCTAACAGCGGTAACAACATCCCTTGAGTAAAACCAGAGATGGTCACAAAACTGATTAATATATTAAAACGCATTGATTTAGACATCATTCTTCCCCTCACCTACACATAAAATTAGACAACAGTCTTACTTTAATACGTTTCGTTTGAAAAGACAAGCTTCTTAGACGAGGGAATGTATGAGAAAGTGTTAAAAAAGTGAAAAAATCCAAGTGTTTATCTAAGCATCAAGTTCTAAAAAGTGATAAACTAGATAATAATAGAAAGATTGAGCCTTCAATGAAGTTATGAAATGAAGGTCAAACGACTATAATCATAACGGGATAAGTTTTAGAAAAAAGAGAGAAGGATGCTTATCTCACCTCAATATAGGGAAAAGAAAAACTATCGTAAGAAAGGGAGTCGATATTATGTTATTTAAATTTAAAGAAGAAGGTATTCGAGTCGAAGTGGAATACGGTATTTTAGATATTTCTGAAGACCCATACCACGGTTATAAACCGGAACATTTATTAGTCGCTTCGATCGCTGGGTCAAGTGCTAAAGAATTTACTGATTTATTAGAATTACATCACACGCATGTAGATGACTTTTTTATTCGTACAGAAGTGAAGAAAGACCCAAAAGATGATCATAAAATGACAAAGATTAAATTGCACTTTGTTGTTAAAGGACGTAATTTAAATATTGATAAACTGTACCGTCTATTAGAACAAGCGAGAGAGCGCTGTATGATCAGTCGCGCTTTAGAAAATAGTGTCGAAATTGATGAAACGTTAGAAGTTGTCTCACTGAGATAAACCATTGATAGAAAGTATGTATTACGAAAAGACAGGCTGTCTTTTTGTCGTACATGCTTTTTAGTTTGTTCGAAATATGACTTTCATAGCTTGCGCCTACTGTCTCATATTTTCTTATCCAAATAATACACTATGAATAAAAGCGTATGGAGAAAGTAGGGGGAGAAGATGAAGCGGCATAAACGACTCATAGGTTTCGTTTGTCTTGTGCTCATCATCAGTTGTGTGAGTGTGCTGATGTTAATGAAAGAGGAGGTGACACCTGTAAAACACCCCAGTCAAAAGATTGATACGGTTGTGCCATTAGAAATGACAAAACCGTGGTACGATTCGTTAACGATCTCTGTTGAAAATCCTAAGTTAATCGAAACCCTCAATCGAAGTAAATACTCGAGTGCCTTTTATACAGCGGGGGTAGAAGCATCTATCTTTTTAGGGCGGTGGTTGTTGACATGCGAGGTGAATGGTATCGAACCTGTGCCTTACTTTATTGAACTAACAGATGATGTGTCCGGTGCGAGTGATTATGAACTAAAGTTAAAACAATTGAAATATTTAGCTGTCGAGGAAGACCGTGAATTACTTGATGTACTTCTTTACAAACGACCAGATGAATTATCAGATTTAACGAATGAACTGACCTTAGACCGAACGATTAGACTAGAAGAGCTGATCGTTTACACACCGTCTTCGCGTGTGTTTATCTCAGGCGTAAATATAACAGGTCAAACGACAACAGCGGATGTCTATCTCAAGATATTAAAGAACAAACCGCGTTTAATCATCAAAAATATTGTTAAGGCCACCGTTGACACGACATGGATTGACGCACGGACTTTTAATGTTATCAATTAAAACAACCACCATGAGCTTATGATGGATCATGGTGGTTGTTTTTATCGGTTATATGAATCGCTTGTTGTGGCATTTTGATATTATTTTTATACATATGCTTAGCAATGACTGTTCTTACACTCCGCGCATTACCGAAGTAATTTAAATCACCAACTAAACCAGAGATAATGTAACGGTAACCTTGATGTTGATCGTTAATAGAATCCACACCGAGAACGGTGAACGGCTCAACAGGTTGACCGGAGACATTTTGTTTTAAATAATCTTTTAGCTCATGGTTGAGTTCATCACAAATCTCTTCTAAAATACGTAAAACGCGTGAAGGGTCTTCATAGTAACTGACTGTTACGCGTTCTAATATGCGCATTTTATTCTTGTTGAAGTTTTCAACGGTTTTAACTTGGCCATTGTTAATCGAGATGATGGTCGCTGACCAGTCGCGGATTTTTAATATGCGAAAACCAACTTCTTCAACGACCCCTTCATGCGCTTCGTTAACAATGACCCAGTCTCCTTTTTGAAGCTGTTTCTCATAGACAATAAAGAACCCCGCGAGTAAATCTTGTACAAGACTTTGAGCACCAAAACCAATAATAATACCGAGTACCCCAGCACCCGCTAACATGCCCCCAACATCAAACCCAAAAACATTTAATGAAAAGAAGAGAAAACTTAAAACGGCTATGTATTTAATGATGGACTGTAATAAAGAAATGACGGTATCTGACTCTTTACCATCCATTAACTTTGTCCGACTTAGCACCGAACGCACAAGGCGTTGTAAGAAGATAGCGATAATGAAGATGAATAAACCACCAATAATCAACTGAGTAATATTATTTTCTAATACCGCTTGTAAAAATTCATTTATTTGTTTGATCGACATAAGCGTCCTCCTATCTGTCTGTTTGTCGGTAGTTATTATAACATACTAGACACAAGGCTGCTTTTTTTGTACGATAAGAGAGACTTATATCATAAAGGAGCTTTTTCATGTCAGAAAACCCGAAAATTCAACAACTAAAACAGCAGCTAGAAGCTTTTCTTCAACAGTTAGATGAGCTTGAACCAAGTGAAACCTCTCTAGAAGATGTCGATCGCCTTATTGAAATGATCGAATCAATGGAAAAGAAATTAAAATGAGTAAAGACAAGTCCTAACCAGGGCTTGTCTTTTGTTTTGGGTAAAAGGTGGTGTCACATACTTATTTGCTGACATTAAATTTTCATTTAGAAATATTTAGAGGTGTATTATGAACGTTTTGTGAACGTCGAATAGAAAGGCTTTACCTTGACGGTCATTCATAATATGATGAGGATGTAATTAATAATGATTCTCATTACCATCTGAAAGGGGGAGGCACTTGATGCTTTATTTGAATGAATTAAAAATAGGCGAATCGGCACAGATTATTGACTTAAAAGAGACCCACGCCCTGATTCAAGCGCGTCTCCATCACTTAGGCATTAGTGAAGCGTGTGAAGTATGCATGAAAAATAAATTACCATTTGGCGGCCCGTGTATGATTGAATGCGGTGGACAGTGTATAAGCATGCGTCAACAGGATTTAAAAGCGATTCAGGTGAGCAAAATATGAAAATAGCTCTCATCGGTAACCCGAATACAGGAAAAACGTCGTTGTTTAATGCACTGACTGGTTCTTATGAATATGTTGGGAACTGGAGTGGTGTGACCGTTGAAAAGAAAATCGGTCAACTAAAACATATTCAAGGTGACTTAATTGATTTACCAGGCGTCTACTCGCTTCATCCGTTATCAAAAGATGAAACGGTTGTGACGCACTTTTTATTAGAAGAAGATTGTGATGCGTTGATCAATATTGTGGATGCTTCTCAACTCAGACGCCATCTTCAATTAACGCTTCAGTTATTAGAGTACAATAAGCCAGTTGTTATTGGCTTAAACATGATGGATGTCGCAAAACAAAGAGGAATTGATGTGGATGTTAAGGAGCTATCACGGCTATTGAACACATCTGTTAGCCCGATTGATGCCCGGAAGGAACAAGGTGTTGATACTTTAGCAACAGCAATTGAAGCTAAAGCACTTCACGTCAAAGATACTTTTACGTTAGATTACGGTTTAGATATCGAAAAGGCGATCACTGAGCTCCAGCATATCTTACCAGACACACTGATAAATCCACGTTGGCTGATCCTGCAATATTTTGATGATAATCCCGTCGTTACTGACTATCTCAAAACATTACCTGACTTTGAAACATATGAAGCAATAAAGCTAAAGTTAAACGAGTTGTGTGAAACAAAAGCAACCCAATCTCTCAGTCGTCAGTTGTTTCATGCAAGAGATCAGTTTATTGGTCAATTATTAAATAAGATAATAACGACAAAAAAACAACAAAAGCCTCCGCTTACTGAGACGGTTGACCGTCTCGTAACCAATCGCTTTTTAGGGATACCAATTTTCCTCGGTTTACTATATGTCATGTTTATGTTGACATTTGATTGGTTGGGTTTTCCGCTGTCTGACTTGTTAGATACGTTCTTTTCTGGGCCACTAACGACAGTTGTCTTATCAATACTTGATGCTATCGATGCGTCTATATTTATTCGTTCACTGATTCTTGAAGGGATTATCGGCGGTGTTTTTGGTGTGTTGGTGTTTGTCCCACAAATATTTATTCTGTTTTTCTTTATTTCATTACTTGAAGACTCTGGATACATGGCGCGCGTCGCCACTGTGATGGACCGAATTATGCAAGGGGTTGGGTTAAGTGGAAAGTCATTTATTCCAATGATTATTGGCTTTGGTTGTAATGTTCCAGGTGTTATGGCAGCTCGGACAATTGAACAACCAAAAGAACGACTATTGACTATCTTACTGACACCTTTAATGTCGTGCTCGGCACGATTGCCAGTCTATGCGCTATTTGCCAGTGCATTTTTTAGTGAATATCAAGCCCTTGTCGTGTTATCGCTGTATGTATTAGGTGTCGTGTTAGCCTTATTATTAGCAAAATTATTTTCTAGCACGTTTTATCAAGCAGATACGTCATTTTTTATTGTGGAGTTACCGCCCTATCGTTTCCCGCAATGGAAGACATTGTGGCGAAGTACATGGGAAAAGGGCAAAGGTTTTGTTAGAAAAGCGGGGACATTTATTTTTGCTGGCTCAGTGTTTATTTGGTTACTGACTTACGCAGGACCAGATGGTTTCAATGTGCCAATGGATGAAAGTTTTCTCGCGTTGATCGGTGGTTTCATAAGTCCAGTGCTCTCCCCATTAGGATTTGGAACATGGCAAGCAGCGGCAGCACTTCTGACTGGTTTTCTCGCAAAAGAAGTTGTTGTGTCAACTATGGCAATTATTTACGCGGTACCAGAAGCAGGGTTACATGATGTCTTACTCCAAGCGTTTAGCCCACTATCGGCTTACAGCTTTATGGTGTTTATTTTACTTTATGTTCCGTGTCTTGCAACAGTCGCTGTCATTGGAAAAGAAACACAGTCTAAACGGTTAGCGTTGTTTAGTGTCATTTATGCACTCGTATTAGCTTATGTTTTAAGTTTTATCATTTATCAAGCCGGTCAATTATTTTTTTAATTTAAACAACGGGGGGGCGTTAATATGTTAGATATATTGATAGGTGTTATTATTTTTGGCTACGCACTCGTTGTCTTTGTCCGCCATTTTCGCCTAAGACGACAAAGCAAATGTGCGGCCTGTCCGTTAAAAAAACATTGTGAAAAAACGGGTACAACTTGTCAATTAGGTCAACGTGATCAACTTAAATAATCATTTAGTGAATAAAAACCACCGCATCATCACACGTTAATAGAAACGGTGAAATGAGGTGGTTTTTAAATGGATAAAATCAGAAATGAATGGAAAAGGTGGCTAGGTATATTCCTTGTGATTGTGATGGTGAACATCCATGTTAATGAATCGGTTTTGGCTTATGGTTTCGGTTATAAGCGTGCAGAAAATCATCAAGCTCCAGAGATTGGACACTATAAAACGTTACTAGAAGAAGGAAATGGTTATTACATTGATTCAAGTAATGAGAAGGTCTTGTATTTAACTTTTGATCATGGTTATGAGAAAGGTTATACAGAAGGCATACTCGATGTGTTAAAAGAAGCGAACGTCCCAGCTTGTTTTTTCGTGACCGGACATTATGTGAGAAGTGCGACAGATCTTGTCAAACGTATGGCAAAAGACAATCATCTTATTGGAAACCATACGTATCATCACTATGACCTCACAACGTTAACAGAGAAAAAGTTCAAAGAGGAATTAGCGATGTTAGAACGAGCGATTGAATTATTAATACCAGATCTTTCAATGACGTACATGCGGCCACCAAAAGGGATTTTTGATGAGCGGACGTTAAAGTGGACGTCTGACTTAGGTTACCGGCAAATATTTTGGTCGATTGCTTATGTCGATTGGCATGAAGACCGTGAAGCGGGTTATGAATATGCCTATAACCAAGTGATGAATCAACTTCACCCTGGGGCAGTAATTTTGATGCATGCGGTCTCTGAGGATAATTTACTCGCCTTAGAGGCAATTATTAAAGAAGCGAAGCGGCAAGGTTATCGCTTCGCTACGTTGGATGAACTCGTCTTTAAAGAAAAAGCGCATCGATTCTTATGGTGAAATAAGCCCGTTACTTAGATAGACTAGTAACGGGCTTACTTTTAGCATTAGTAAGTTATAGAACAATCAGACAACATATTAATTTGTTGGTGATGTTTGATAAGCCATGTCAAAAAATGAAAGTTGACTAGAAATCATATCTTCATCAGTTGGTTGTTTATAATCATAACAACCATTCACTAATTGGTAACGTGCTTTTTGGTTGTCATGGAGTTGTAAATGTAAGACATCCATTACGCGCTTTTTATGTCGACGGTCAAGAATAGGGAAAAGCAATTCAATCCGTTTGACCATATTGCGTGTCATCATGTCACATGAAGCTAAAAAGACTTTTTGCTCTCCGTGGTGATGGAAGTAATAAATTCGACTATGCTCTAAAAATCGACCAACGATACTCGTGACAGTAATATTTTCACTGACACCTTCGATGCCTGGTTTTAAGCAACAAATTCCGCGCACAATCAATTCAATCTTAACCCCTTTGTTCGATGCTTCATACAACTTTAAAATAAGTGGTTTATCAGTTAAAGCATTCATTTTTGCAATGATATGTCCATCCCCATGTTGTTCATGATAAGCCATTTCTTCATCAATATAGTGAAGAAAGTCAGCTTGAATCTGATAGGGTGCCATTGATAAATGGTGAAAAGTTGGCTTAAAGGTGTAACCGCTTAAAAAATTAAAGAACAACGTCGCATCAATTCCGAATTCACGTCGAGACGTTAAAATAGATAAATCAGTATAAAATTTGGCGGTTTGGTCATTATAGTTTCCTGTACTTAAATGGACAAATCGCTCAATCCGTTCATGGTCTTTTCTAACAATCAACGTAATTTTACTATGTGTCTTTAACCCGGTAATCCCGTAGATCACGTGACAACCTGCTTTTTCTAATGCTTTTGCCCACTGAACATTATTCTCTTCGTCAAAGCGTGCCTTTAATTCAACAAGCACGGTGACTTGTTTCCCGTTTTCAGCGGCAAGTTTTAAACTATTGACGATGGGAGAGTCGCCACTGACGCGGTATAAGGTTTGTTTAATTGCTAAAACGTGTGGGTCAGTGGCGGCTTGGTCAATCATATCCACAATGACTTCAAAGGATTCATATGGATGATGTAACATAATATCTTTCCGACGTAATTGATCAAAAATATTGACGTGAGGTTCGACTTCCTTCGGCGGTTGTGAAATTAACGTTTGAAACACAAGGTGTTCAAAGGTTTGTTTTAGTTGCCCATAAACATTAAGCAAGAATGTAAAATCGAGCGGTCCATCATGATAGTAAAGGTCATCGTTTGATACCTCTAGTACATATTTTAAAAAATTAATCATGTGTTGATTATGTTCGCCTTTACTCCCCATAATCTCTAGTCTAACTGCCACACCCCAGCGCCGCTTCTTCAATTCTTTTTCAATTTCTTTAAGTAAATCTCGCGAGCCTTCTTCATGGAGATTCATATCAGCATTACGTGTGATTCGAAAACAAATCGTATCTTCAACGGTGTAACCAGTAAATAAGCGGTTGATATAATAGCGAATCACATCTTCTAATAGAAGGTAGTGATGCTTGTTTTTAATTTTCACAAACCGATCTAACAGAGCGGGTACTTGTACGATGGCTGTTAATTTTTTCTCTATATCCTCCGGATGATGTAAGGTGACAGCGATATTTAACGATAAATTCTGTAGTAATGGAAATGGCCGGTAAGCATCAATCGCAAGTGGTGTTAATACAGGATAGATGACCTGTTCAAAATACGTATCAAGCCATTTTAATTCTTTTTTTGATAATTTATCGATTGACCCAATATGAATATTTTCTTCAGCTAGTTGCTGCTTTAATTTGTGATAATAATCTTGTTGTTGTTTTACAAGTGGGTGGGCTTCTTTTGTGATAGCTTCTAGTTGTTGTAGGGCTGTTAAGCCTGATTTGTTATCGGGACGGTTAAAACCTGCTCGTACTTGATCTTTTAAACCAGCCACACGGACCATGAAAAACTCATCAAGGTTATTTGAAAAAATACCAATAAAACGCAACCGTTCAAGTAAAGGGTTTTTTTCATCAATTGCCTCCTCTAATACGCGCTTATTAAAGCGTAACCAACTAATTTCACGGTTGTTGAAATATTCAGGTGCATCAATGATGATCGGTTCTGTCATAGGGTGTCACTCCTTATTTTTACTAGCCTTAACAAAGGTTAAATCCACGGTTCGTTTTAAGGCTTTTTCAAGGTGTTTCTTTTGTTTTTCAGCTTGATATATTTCAGGTGCCGCATTTTTCTTATGCGTTAATGTCAATTGGATGGTTTTCTTTTTTACTTTTATATCTATGTCATCGATGACATGACGTTTTGTCGCATCCAAACAGTAAGTGAATTTCAGTAGCGCCCCGAGCAACATCAGTTTCTTCCGTTCAATTTTTGTTAACCAACTTTTATACGGGCGAACAAACTGTTTAAAGACTGTTTTATTCTTAAATGAGGCAACAAGCGCTAAATCCAGCTTTTCGCGGTGACTGAGCCCATCGATGTTGCGATTACTCAATAGGTAAAAGGTATGTTGGGCACTGGATTCATTATCGATATAATCACCCATATTAAACACATAGCTTGCTCGTCTGAGTAAGGTCCAATCCTTTTTTGTCAGTCCTTTCACTTTATGCTTGACGAGTACGTCAAAAATTTCGCGCGTCATATGTTGGACTTGGAAGGCTTGCTTCACATCAAGGTCAAAGTCTGAGATGAGTTCTTGAAAACTATCTTCTAATACATTTGGTGAATAAGGCTCTTCTTGTTTATGAAAGAGCAGTTCATAGTTAATGCCGTCACGTAATCCTTTTTGACTTAAAACAAATCTGTCAGCATGGGTGTGTTTGTAAAGTGTAATAAACGTCATAATCGCTGGTAGGATAATATCGGCCCGATCTTTTGATAAGCCTTCCACTTTCATTCGTTTCTTATCAGATAAGCTGAGTAAATGATCCTTAATTCGATTTAAGTCCTTAAGGAGCATGGGGTATTGGTGCAAGCCCGCCATCGGATAATCTTTATCGATTTGATCAATTTGGGCAACGTTTCTCGCACTACCCCCAATCGCAATAATTGGTACCGATAAATCTTCTAACCAATCTAATGTACGAAACGCCTCCTTAACATAACTTTTTACTGTAGCTAAGTTGTCTGTTTCAGATAAAGTATCGTCATATAGCTGACGTAAACTTAACGTACCAAAAGGAAAACTGTGCGCATAAATAAGTTTACGGTCTTTAAAATACGTGACCTCGGTAGAACCACCACCTATATCAACGGTCACACCTTCTGTTAGAGAGGTAGAATTAACAATGGCTAAGTAACCGTAAAACGCCTCTTCCTCTTCTGAAAGAATTTGCATATCCCAACCGAGCTGATCTTTCACTGTCTGAACAAGGGCCTCTTTATTTTTGGCTTGTCGAACTGTAGCCGTCGCAACAACCGTAAAGTGCTTTAGTGGATAGATGTTTAGGACATCTTCAAATTCCTTTAAGGTTTCCATTAGAATAGTGATACCTTCATTAGATAAGTAACCATCATCGGTTAAATGATTTCTCAATCGAGCGACCGCTTTGACATTTTCTATTTCACGAAAGCGTCCCGCTTCATTTGGTAAATAAATAACAAGTCGCATCGTATTTGATCCAATATCAATGAGGGCATAATAATTGTCTTTTGTAATCTGCATCTTCATCCCGCCTTTGTAAGTATCAGTATTATGTATATATACCACAAACCGGCATATATTAACCCTGTTAATCTGCTAGATTAACTCATTGATCGCGCTGTTTTTGAAAAAAATTCATAAAAAATAATCAAAATGCTTGAAAGTCAAAGAAGGTCAAAGTATACTATAGTCAGGAAAGGTCAAAGATAGTCAAACAATAAAGACCTTCCACTATGATCCTGAATAAATGAAGGAGGAAAATGAAATGAAATGTCAAAAATGTCAAGTCCGTCCCGCAAATGTTAATGTCACCTTACGCATAAATGGTCACACCGAACAACTTCACGTGTGTGAGACATGTTTTAAAGAAATCCGCAATGAATCTCTTCACCCATCTGGCTTCTTCGGACAAGCACCACATGGCTTTGATGAACAACCTCGCTTTAGTCAACGTCAAACCGGTGTGAAAACAGAAGCACCTCAACATGATGGCTTACTTGACCAGCTCGGACGTAACCTTACCGACCAAGCGAAACAAGGTCTAATTGATCCGGTTATTGGCCGTGAACAAGAAGTCAAACGCGTGATTGAAACGTTAAATCGGCGCAATAAGAATAACCCGGTCTTAATTGGTGAACCAGGTGTTGGTAAAACAGCGATTGCGGAAGGGTTAGCACTAAAAATTGCTGATGGCAATGTACCAAAAAAACTAAAAGATAAAGATGTCTATTTACTAGATGTTGCTTCACTTGTTGCTAACACAGGTGTGCGTGGTCAATTTGAAGAACGGATGAAAGGGTTAATCAGTGAACTACAAGAACGTCAAAACGTGATTTTATTTGTTGATGAAATTCATTTGCTAGTCGGTGCTGGTACAGCTGAAGGTTCACAAATGGATGCCGGTAACATTTTAAAACCAGCCCTCGCAAGAGGAGAGCTCCAACTGATTGGTGCCACAACATTAAAAGAATACCGTCAGATTGAAAAAGATCAAGCACTTGAGCGCCGGTTCCAACCGATTATCGTAAAAGAACCAACAGAAGCTGAAGCGATTCAAATTTTACAAGGAATCAAAGACCGCTATGAAAGTTATCACCATGTCACCTATAGTGACGAAGTGATTGAACAAGCAGTACGTTTATCGAAGCGTTATATTCAAGACCGCTTCTTACCGGATAAAGCCATTGATTTAATCGATGAAGCTGGTGCACGGTTAAACTTAACGTTATCTGAGTCAGACCAATCTGCGATTGAAGAAGAATTAAAGCAGATTGCAGAGGAGAAACAAACAGCAGCGGAAAGAGAAGATTATGAAACAGCGGCTCATTTACGCCATAAAGAATTGCAGTTAGAGAAGAAATTAGCCTCACATGAAGGTGTCCCGTCGATTGATGTGACAACGGAAGCGATTCAACGTCTAATTGAAGAAAAGACAGGAGTACCTGTGAGAAAGATGCAAGCAGATGATCAACAAAAGATGAAAGATTTAAAATCACACCTTGAGAAAAAGGTTATTGGTCAAGCGGTCGCTGTTGATAAGGTAGCAAAAGCCATTCGTCGTAGTCGAGCCGGATTAAAATCAAAACATCGCCCAATCGGATCATTCTTATTTGTTGGACCAACAGGTGTTGGTAAAACAGAGTTAACAAAAGTACTCGCAGAAGAAATGTTTGGGCATAAAGATGCGCTGATTCGCCTTGATATGAGTGAGTATATGGAGAAGCACGCAGTGTCTAAAATTATCGGTTCACCTCCAGGTTATGTTGGTCACGAAGAGGCAGGACAGCTCACAGAAAAAGTGCGTCGTCAGCCATATAGCGTTATTTTACTTGATGAAATCGAAAAAGCCCATCCTGATGTCCAACATATGTTCCTGCAAATTATGGAAGATGGTCGTTTAACGGATAGTCATGGCCGAACAGTAAGCTTTAAAGATACCGTCATTATTATGACAAGTAATGCAGGTACTCAAGTAAAAGAATTACATGTTGGCTTTAATAAAAATGAAACGGATGCCGTTTCAACACTGGATCAGTTAAAGGATTACTTTAAGCCAGAATTCTTAAACCGCTTTGATGCGATTATCACCTTTAATCATTTAGAACAAGATCATTTAATTAGTATCGTTGACTTAATGCTGAATGAATTAGAAGAGAATTTGAAAGAACAAGGTTATACACTAGAAGTAACACAAAAAGCGAAACAACATTTGGCTGATATCGGCTATGATCGTCAATTTGGGGCACGTCCACTTAGACGAGTGATTCAAGAAACGATTGAAGATGGGATTACCGATATGTTACTAGATGAACCTGACATCACGGCTTTAAAAGCAGATGTCGTCGACGATCGTATCGTTGTGACAAAAGGATAACGTATTTGATTGAGATTGAAAAAAAGTATAAAGTCATACGTCCTTTACTGGGGCGTATGATATTTTTTTAGAAAAAAATATCTGAATATTTATTCAATAAATCAACCGTTTCAGCAGGGAATAATAGAAAAATACGTTTTTTTGTGAATAAAGATAAATGACATTGGATAAAGCTAGTTTTGACAATGGTTCTGTTAGTTTTGTTTGTGAAAAAGTCTGGTATAATAGTGAAAAAGTAAGCTGAAGGGGAGAAACACATATGACAGCAAAGAAAGATACCATATGTCAGTCGGAATATGACAGGTTAACCCGCGTCATCGTGGCGGAACCTACTTATATGGCCATCACAGAAGTAATTAATGAAACACAAAAACATTTTTTAGCTGATAACATAGATACCGAAGTTGCGACTAATCAACATCAAATGTTTGTGGACGTATTAAAGAATGAAGGCATTCAAGTGGAGCATCTATCGGTAAAAGACCATCTTAATGAACAAGTATTTACCCGCGATATTGGTTTCACCTTAGGTGAGACATTGTTTATTGCCAATATGGCGAGTGACATCCGTAAAGAAGAAACGGAACTTTTAATGCACGCACTAAAGAAGGATAAGACCCCGTATCACCAATTAGACGGACCATCCATTGAAGGTGGAGATGTTTTAATTGATGGACAAACGATTTATGTCGGTGTGAGTGAACGTACGACACAAGTGGCGATTGATTTACTCAAGAAAAAATTACCAGACTATGAGGTTTGTCCACTACCATTAGTCGGTGATATTTTACACTTAGATTGTACCTTTAATATTGTAAGTAAAACAGATGCGCTTATTTATCGTGATGGCTTAACAGAAGAAGCAGTCGAGATATTAGAAAAACGCTACAACTTAATCGATGTCACCGCAGAAGAACAATTCACGCTCGGTACGAATGTTTTGTCTATTGGTGATAATAAAGTGATTAGTTTGCCTAATAACAAAGCAGTGAATAAACAATTAAAACACAAAGGGTATCACGTGATTGAAGTTGCTTTTGATGAGATTATTAAATCAGGTGGGTCTTTTAGATGTTGTACGTTACCTGTTGTAAGAGTGAAGGATTAAGTGAATATAGGTCAATCACATAAACAAAGACAAATGAAAAACCTGTCCTTTTTACATCTTGAGCCATGTAAGAAGACAGGTTTTTTTGTCATTATAATCGTTCTTTTTGGTCAAATAACTTGAAGCTCAGTAAAAGGAGTGCGATGCTAGTAACGAGCAGCAAACCAACATTTAATAAGAGGTCTGTTGATACGGTTTCCGTTTGTAGCATCTCGACAATCAGCGTAGATAAATTATTATAAAACCAAGGGATTTTGTGATGAAAAATCCCGTTAATAATTGAGCCTGTTGCGAGCGTGAGAACCGTGACACCGACAATCATATACTGTTGGCGAATTACAGCGGCATACGTGAGCGTCAGACTAATAACGAAGATGAACCAACAACTATAAAAAATAATCGCTAATATCATGTGGATGACGGATAATGAACCAAACAAAATCGTGACGTAATACCAACTAAATAATAAGCTGATAATAAGTGCACCAGTAAAGAGTACTATTTTAGCAAGGGCTTTACTACCGATGTAATGTGAAGCATTGATCGGCTTTACTAATAACAATTCAATGACGCCAGTCTGTCGCTCTTGGCTGATTGATGAGGCCGTAAGTAAAATAGTAATTAAGACACCAAACATACTCAGCTCAGATAAACTGAGACCGAACGCTTCACTTGTTGGAACAGCGGGTATTTCAAAAATCATGCCTTCAGGCATTCCGCCAACATTTTCTAAGATAACGGGTAAGAAGTAGGTTGTGATCGGATCCATAATTGCTAAGAGAATAAAGACAATTGGAATCCAAATCAAACTATGATTACGTTTATGCATCAGTAACTCTTTTTTAAGCAGGGTCAGTAGTCGCTTCAAATCCAATCACCTCCAAAAACATTTCTTCAAGCGTTGTTTTATCAATCGAAAAATGGCTAAGCGCAAGGTGCTTATTTGCCACTAGTGCTAAGACAGCCTCACGTGTCGCTGTGACATGTGTTGTTTCAAGATAAAAAAAGTGGCGTTCTTGTTTGACTTGTTTAATATAAGGAAGAGCTTCAAGATTTTGAATGAAGTGCTCTGGATATTCATTTACGCCAAGTTTAATGACTTGTTTCTGATATTTCTTCTCTAAGTCATGGACTTCTCCTTGTTCGACGACATGCCCTTGATTCATCACAACTAAATAATCGCTAATTTCTTCAGCGTCTGATAAGATATGAGTCGAAAATAGAATCGTTGTTTCTGATTTTAATGTTTTTAACAAGTTTAAGACATCGCGTCTTCCGACTGGGTCGAGTGATGAGACGGGTTCGTCAAGAATGAGTAGTTTCGGTTGATGAATCATTGCTTGAGCAATACCGAGACGCTGTTTCATTCCGCCAGAATAACCACTAATCCGCTTGTGTTTTGCTTCAACAAGGCCCGTTCTCGTTAATAATAACTCGGCCCGTTCTTTTGCGTCACCTTTCGTCATACCGCTCAACTCACCCATCAATATGAGGAATTCAAATCCTGTCATCCAGCTATGAAACTGGGGATACTGTGGCAAATAACCAATATAATGACGGTGATCGCTGTTAGGTGCCACTTGGTCAAATTGAATCGAACCTGACGTTGGCTTAATGAGTCCCGCCAGTATCCGGAAAGTCGTTGTTTTACCAGCCCCGTTTGGACCGAGTAAGGCAATGGTTTGACCTTCTTCTAACTGGAGGTTGATTGACGAAACCGCCTCGGTATTTTGAAATTTTTTCTGGAGCGATTGAATATGAATCATAAGTTAATCTTGTCTCCTTCCAAAAATGAAGAATAAAATAGGACCAATGGTGTTAATGAGTAAAATCACCATTAACCAACCCCATTTGTTGCCATTTAAACGCATGTCTTGGTCAGCTTTATACCAACTCATCACCGCGACAATGGTTAAAATAAACTGTAACACAATTAGGGGTAACAGTAACAACACGATATTAATCGGCAAATGTAAATCAGTCATTTGAATCCTCCTTTTCTTCATGGCGATAGAGTACGTATGAATAGATTGTAGGTATTAATCCCGCTAATATGGCTGGGATCACAATGACATAAACCATTAAGTCGACAGCTAAGAATGGAATAAGGAAAAATAACACACCACAGATCATAAATAATTTTGAACCTAACCGGTGTGTTTTGCGCCAGACCGTTTCACTGGAAAGCGTCCAAGGAGTGCGAATCCCCATAAACCAATTAGCTTTAACCGTCTGCATATAATTACCGATGATGATAAACAAAATACCAACGAGAATAGGAATGACAATCTCAATGTTTAAGTCAAACCCTAGACTTTGAAAAATAATAAAGGCATTCACAAAGACCAACAGTCCAAGGGTAGCATAAATAATAATCCAATAAGCTTTTGATGTATATAAGTAACCTTTACGCTTTGGATCTAACTTAGGGCTGAGAACCAGAATGGGGTAAATGACAAGTAAAAGACCAACATTCATCAACATCCCTAACAGCTTAGGTGCGGTCCAGTTGACACTGCCATCAGGTCCCCACTGCATCGGGATGTCATCGGGTAAGCTTGGAAAAGCTATGATCCACATAATGAGAGTGGCGATTAATAAAAAGATAAACGGTAAGTGTTTACGCATTTTAGTCATCTCCTTCTGTAAAAGACATCGCCCAACTAATGAGTTCTTGAAAGACGGTCGTGTTTAAATGGTAGTAAATATATTGGCCTTGTTTTTCATCTTCAATTAGATGAGCGGCCTTTAAAATTTTTAAATGTTGTGAAATGCTGGGCTTTGACATCTCAAATTGATCGGCAATCTCGCCCGCGGTGAGGTCTTTTGTTTTGAGTAAATCAAGGATTTTTCTCCGTGTCGGATCGGCGAGGGCTTTAAATGCCTCTTTCATGATGTGGCCTCCTTAATTAAGTATTTAAGTAATTAACTAAACAATAAAATGCAAACAGTAAAAAGTCAACAAAAAATACATTGTCATGCGATGAGATAGTGAATGATTTATGTCCTGGGAAATAATTTGCCCTTGTCAAAACAAGCGAAAATTTGTATAATACTCTTGTGACAGATGACGGGGCATTAGCTCAGCTGGGAGAGCGCTACACTGGCAGTGTAGAGGTCAGCGGTTCGAACCCGCTATGCTCCACTTACTCTCGCAAGGGATTTACTCAATAGATTTTTTATGATGAATGCCATTGCTCACATTTATGACCACCTTGATCTTTTATGAAATGTCCTAGCAGATACGTCATTTTCAACATGAGCTAAATCTTACTAAAATATATATGATACGAATGAATCAGTCATGACGCCTCATTACGCGTGATGGCTTTTTTTGTTTATGCAGACGGCCATAAATAAATGGTGTAAAAGTTGTTGACAATCAGATAAATATCAATTATATTATATGTAACCGGTTACAGTAAGTGAGGAGATAACAATGGCAACGATAAAAGATGTCGCAAAATATGCGAGTGTATCTGTGGCAACCGTGTCACGATATTTGAATAAAAAAGGTTATGTAAGTAAAGAGGCAGAACAAAAAGTAAAAGAAGCCATTGCTGCGTTAAACTATAAACCGAACTCAGTGGCACGTTCGTTATATCATAAGACATCTAAAATGTTGGGGCTAGTCATACCAGATATCACAAACCCGTTCTTTCCAGAACTTGCGCGTGCTGTTGAGGATGTTGCTTTAACTTATGGTTACACGGTTGTGATTTGTAATACGGATGAAGATATTGAAAAAGAAAAGCACTACATTGAAGCACTTAAATCAAAATATGTTGATGGTTTGATTATCGCAACGCATGAATTAGATGAAAAAGATTATTTAGATTTAGATTTGCCACTTGTGATGCTTGATCGAACGATTGGTGAAACTATTCCAAGTGTCAGGTCAAATAACCGTGAAGGTGCTAAACTTGGAGCAGAGTATTTAATCGAACGTGGTTGTCGATTTATTGCGCATATACACGGTCCATTAACAATTAGAACAGCATATGACCGTTATCTAGGGTTTAAAGATGTTGTCACTCAATATCATACGCGACATGAAATTGTTGAGAGCGCCTTTGATATTGATGAATCAAAGAAAAAAACATTGAAACTATTAACAGAATATCCCGAAATCGATGGGATTTTCACGAGTAGTGATGTGATGGCTGCGGGTGCTTTAAAAGCCGCTCAGTCTCTAGGTTTACGTGTACCTGAAGATATACAAATCATCGGTTTTGATGGGATTCCTCTAGGTGAGATGTTAATTCCAAGCTTAACGACGGTGAGTCAACCTATCTATAAAATGGGCACATTAGCTTCAAGATTATTGATTAAACAAATAGAAAAAAAACCATTAGAAGAATTACATTATGTATTAGAAACCGAACTGAAAATAAGAGAAACAACAAGAGGTGAATAGAATGAAACAAAAGCGAGTCACGGTGATTGGTAGTATTAATTTAGATATGGTAACAACAGCAGATCGTATCCCTCATCAAGGTGAAACGATGATGGGGACGGGTTTTAGCACTGTCCCAGGAGGTAAGGGAGCGAACCAAGCGGTTGCAGCTGCTAGACTTGGGGCTGATGTGACGATGATTGGCTGTGTTGGTGATGACCCATTCGGAGAGATGTTGTTAGAAAACCTTAAACAAGAAGGGATTTTAACGCATGGTGTGGAACCGGTTACAGATGTATCTTCAGGTGTCGCGACTATTCTCGTATCAGACGGTGATAATCGTATTATTGTTACGCCAGGAGCAAACGACTATGTCACACCAACTTATGTAGAAAAGTATTTAGATGTAATTGACCAGAGTGACATTGTTGTCTTACAACTTGAAATACCGTTAAAGACAATTGAGTATGTAACCGGTTACTGTTATCGACATAATATTCCTGTCATTTTAAATCCAGCGCCGATTCAAGAAGTTCCAGGTGAGGTACTTAAACAAGTAACTTATGTGACACCAAACGAAACAGAAGTGACGACCTTAAATGTCAGTAAAGAAAAACTGATTGTAACTGAAGGTAAGCGAGGAGTAAGTTTTTATCATAATGGTGAGCACCAACAGGTATCAGGGTATGATGTGACCGTTGAAGATACGACGGGAGCAGGGGATACTTTTAACGGGGCTTTAGCTGTTTATTTGGCAGAAAAACAACCATTGAAAGAGGCAATCGCATTTGCAAATGCGGCTGCTGCACTATCGGTTCAAAAGTTTGGGGCTCAAGGTGGTATGCCAACACGCAGTGACGTCAGTCAATTTATGAAAAAAGGTGGTCAACAAATATGAAAAAACATGGTATGTTAAATCGAGACATCGCAAGTGTACTAAGTCATTTAGGACACACCGATCAAATCGTTATTGCCGACTGTGGTTTACCCATTCCAGACGGCGTTCAATGTATTGATCTTACATTAAAACTAGGTGAACCCTCTTTCTTAGCGGTTGTGGAGGAAGTACTTAACGATATGGCTGTCGAACAGATGATACTTGCAGAAGAAATTAAAGCTAATAATCAAACAATCGAAACGAATTTAGTTTCACGTGATATTCCGATAAGTTATCTCACACATGAAATGTTTAAAGCACAAACAAAACAGGCCAAAGTTATTATTCGAACGGGTGAAGCAACCCCTTATGCTAATGTTATTTTACAATCAGGCGTGATTTTTTAAGGTGGAGAAAAGGAGGTAGAGGACATGATTGAAATGTATGGGATCACCAAAGCTTTTAGCGCCAATAAAGTACTTAATGGTGTAAACTTTACAGTGGAACCTGGTGAAATTCATGCGCTCATGGGTGAGAATGGTGCAGGCAAATCCACATTAATGAAAATCCTTTCTGGCATTTATAAGCGTGATGCCGGTCAAATCAAAGTAAAGGGAAAAGATGTTGAATACACTCATCCCGATGAAGCAGAAGAGGACGGCATTGTTGTTATTCACCAAGAGCTTAATATCTTACCTGAACTGACGGTGCAAGAGAACTTATTTTTAGGAAAAGAACTCACATATAAATTTGGTTGGATGAATACAAAAGCGATGGAACAAGAGACAAAGAAGCAGTTAAGTCAATTAGGGCTTGATGTATCACCACACACATTGGCAAAAGATTTATCTGTAGGGAAGCAACAAATATTAGAGATTGCTAAAGCATTGATGACAAAAGCAGAAGTTATTATTATGGATGAGCCAACAGCGGCCCTTACAGACCGAGAAATCGACACGTTATTTGACGTCATCCAACGCTTGAAAAAACAAGGGGTTTCATTTGTGTATATCTCTCACCGAATGGAAGAAATCTTCGCTATCTGTGACCGCATTACCGTTTTAAGAGACGGCGTCTCTATCGGTACACGCTTTATAAAAAAAACGACCTTTGATGAGATTGTCAGTATGATGGTGGGACGCGAATTAGGTAATCGCTATCCCGATAGAACCCATGAAGCAAAAGAAGTGAAATTAAAAGTTGAGAATTTATCGGTAGCAGGTTTATTTAAAGATATTTCTTTTGAAGTAAAAGGCGGAGAAATATTAGGTGTTGCTGGCCTTATGGGAGCTGGTCGGTCTGAGGTTGTAGAAACAATCTTCGGTTATCGCAAGAAAACAGCGGGTAACGTCTTATTAGACGGGAAGGTTGTAGAGATTCATCACCCATCGGATGCAATAAAGCATGGGATTGGGTTCATTTCTGAGGACCGAAAATCTAAGGGGTTAGTTGTTGAATTTTCTGTTTCAGATAATTTAAATTTAGCTAACTTGAAAGCGTTATCACGCCATGGCTGGATGAATGATAAAAAGGCAACGGAATTATATGAAGAAATGAAACAAGCACTCAACATTAAAGTAACGGACGAAAATCAATTAGCTAAATCACTCAGTGGTGGTAATCAACAAAAGGTGGTTTTAGGTAAATGGTTAGGCACACGACCAGATGTCCTAATATTAGATGAGCCAACACGAGGCGTTGATGTTGGTTCGAAAAAAGAAATCTATACGATTATGTGTGAACTTGCTAAACAAGGCGTCGCGATTATTATGGTGTCATCTGAATTACCAGAAATCATTGGTATGAGTGATCGCGTGGCCGTGATGAATGAAGGGCAGTTAATGACCATATTAAATCGAGATGACTTAACAGAAGAAACAATCATGCATTATGCAACAGGAGGAGATAAAAATGTTCAAAAATAAACGGATACCTCATTTAGTCGCCCAACTTGGCCCGCTTGTCGGTTTGTTTATTATTGTGGTTATTATTAGTATTATTGATCCTGGTTTTTTATCAACCGGAAATTTATTAAATGTTTTTAGACAAGTATCGATTAATGCGATGATTGCCTTTGGGATGACCTTTGTTATTTTAACCGGTGGCATTGATTTATCCGTTGGGTCAACATTGGCTCTTTCAAGTGCCGTGTCAGCATCGCTCTTAGCTAGTGGATTAGATCCCATCCTAGCTGTATTAGCTGGGTTAGTATCGGGTGCTTTACTTGGTGCCATTAATGGTATTGTCATTGCGAAAGGTCGTGTGGCACCGTTTATTGCCACATTAGCTACTATGACGATTTTTAGAGGGCTGACGCTTGTCGTAACTGACCGCCGTCCTATCTCAGGCTTAGGCGACTCTGTATTCTTCCAGATGATTGGAAAAGGTTATCTCTTTGGTATTCCCGTACCAGTTGTGTTAGTTGGGATTGTGTTTATCATCCTATTCCTCGTCTTAAAGAAAACGACACTCGGTCGACGTATTTATGCTGTCGGTGGTAATGAAGAAGCGGCTATTTTATCGGGTATTCATTCAGATCGCGTTAAAATTTTCACGTATAGTTTAATTGGTTTTCTCTCAAGTGTCGCCGGAATGATTTTAACCTCACGTTTGAGTTCAGCCCAACCGACGGCCGGTGAGTCATACGAATTAGATGCTATTGCGGCGGTTGTATTAGGAGGAACAAGCCTTTCTGGTGGTAAAGGTAAGATTGTTGGAACACTCATCGGTGTGTTAATCATTGGCGTATTAAACAATGGTCTGAATTTACTCGGTGTCAGTTCAACATTCCAACAAGTGGTAAAAGGGAGTGTCATTCTCTTAGCGGTTCTTGTCGATCGTAAAAAGTAAACGTAAAAACAGTGATTCTAACAGCTACGTGCTGTCGAATAAATATTAAAAAGAAAATGGAGTGAGTCAAATGAAAAAAATGAAAATGTTTCTTATGTTACTGATTGGTCTTATCGTTATGAGTGCCTGTTCGCTTGATGCCCCGGGTTCAGAATCGGATGAATCATCGAATGATGGTGATGATGCGCTGACGATTGGTTTCTCTATTTCAACCCTTAACAATCCATTCTTTGTGACGCTAGCTGAAGGTGCAGAAGCACAAGCTGAAGCGCGTGATGCTAATATTCGAGTCATTGATGCAGAAGATGATGTATCCAAACAAATCAGTGACGTTGAAGACCTCATTCAGCAAAATGTCGATATTATTATGATTAATCCTACTGATTCAGCTTCAGTTGGCACAGCTGTTGAATCAGCCAACCAAGCAGGTATTCCAGTGATTACTGTCGATCGCGTCTCTGAGGGTGGCGATGTAGCGGTGCACGTGGCTAGTGACAATGTAGAAGGTGGAAAACTGGCTGGAGAATTGATGGTAGAACTAGTTGGTGAAGGTAGTGAAGTAGCTGAACTTGAAGGTATTCCCG
>JBNJFJ010000007.1:0-51628 GCA_051746745.1 Bacillota bacterium
TTCGGATAATCTCCGACACTTTGACCCTTTTGGTGGGTTTCTTCGTGTTTTTTCAGCTTCGACAGGCGGCCATTAAACGTTAGACAATTCATCTACTAAATTAAAAGTCGAGTAACGAACCGCTGCCTTGTTCAAACTGATCGTCTTCTTCTGATTGAACAGATGGCGAGGTATTCGGTTGATACATATCCCCCATCATCTTCTGTAACTCTAATGCCTCGGCTTGAGAGTTCGTTACACTTGGGGTTTGATTCATTGCTGGTTGTGGTGTGCTGGTTGCTTTATTCTTTACATCTTCACCATCATTAGCAAGTTCTGCCAGTGTTTGAATCGAATAAAGATAGGCGTCTTTTTTCTTTTGGTTTGTTTCATTTAATGCTAATTGTGCTTGATTGATAATTTTACGAATCACATCATCTGTATTAATCATTGATTTCACCCTTAAAATATTTTATTTATTCGTTTATATTCTAACATAGGTCGTGAGTAAACAACATTTGATACGTTTCTTTATGTTCTATGCTGGCGTGTTAAAATAGCGATATACTTTTATGATTAATGAGGTGGTAGAATGACTTTACTTGATCAGCTTTTTAACAAGATGAACGTGAATACGCATATCATCCAAACAACACCACTATCAGGTGGCCAAATTAATGACGCTTATCACGTGAAAACAATCGATGGCGACTATTTTTTAAAGTATAATCCCAACGTCTCACCTGACTTTTTCGCCTTTGAACGCGATGGTTTAGAACGAATCAAGGCGACTGACACCATTAAAGTACCAGATGTATACGGGATGACTGACAACGCTCTGTTGCTTGAATGGATCGACAGTGGACACCATCCACAAGCGTCACGTCAACTCGGTGAACAACTCGCTGCCCTTCACTCGATTCAACAGTCACACTACGGCTTAGACGGTGACGGTTATATTGGTGAATTACACCAACCGAATAGGTTAACGACTAACTGGTTGGACTACTATAAAAATGACCGGTTAATGACGCAGCGCCATTTAGGTATTAAACAACAACGCCTGTCCGGTTTGCGGTTAAAACGGCTTGATGATTGTCTCATGCGACTCGATCAATACATTGATCCTTCGCCTGGTGCAAGCTTACTACATGGTGACTTATGGCACGGTAATTACTTGAGCACCAAAACAGGTACACCGGTCCTCATTGATCCAGCGATTTGCTTTGGTGACCGTGATTTTGAACTCGCTTATACCGAACTTTTCGGTGGCTTCGACCAAGACTTTTATGATGCCTATTACAACATAATCCCACAGCGTAATAACTATTCTGATGTTTTACCGCTCTATCAACTGTTTTACTTACTCGTTCATTTTAATATCTTTGGTGAAAGTTACGGTCCTCACGTTGATCGCATTTTAAAACGTTATTCACGTATGTAAAAAGCGAGCGACGTTCACCTCGCGTGACGTCGCTCGCTTTTATTCACATTATTTCATTCATACATCACTGAAGCAATTGATGCCAATCCTGTTGTTTTACTCGCTTTAATTCGATAACAGGCTTAAACGACAACGTGACCAAGCGACTTGATAGTAAGAAGACAATCCCTACACTGACTAAAATAGCGAGCCCTAGAGTGAGTAATCCTTCAACTTGAAGCAAGTTCAGTCGTCTGATCAGTTGAATAAATAATCCGTGCAGTAAATAGACGTACAAGGTTTTTTGACCAATCTTTGAATATGTCACTTCTTTTTTGGGCACAAAAACAAAGAACAAGTAACTCATCACCATACTACCGGCGTAAACAAGCAAACGTAAAAAGATGCCCGTCACCGGGTAGCCGATCGCTTCATAAGAAGCTGAACCAAACAGTAAACTCGCGGGGTAACTTAACACAAGTTGGAAGCTAAACAGGCTCATTATTATCACAGCGGCTACTTTCACATGTATTTTCTTCAGCCAGCTAAACAACCACGCCTTGTCCATATAATAACCCAATAAGAAAAACGGGAAAAAGACAAATGTTCGCGATAAACTATAGACATGACCAATCGCATCAGTATAACCGACACCTAAACCAATGACGAGCGCCAAAGACAAGCTCATTTTTTTAGGTAATCGCTTAAATACAGCAAGTAACACATGCCAACTAAAGAGACTTAGAAGAAACCAAAGCGACCAGTTCGGCTCCATTAATCCTTTTACCGACTGACCGTGCCAATAATTAAAACCATTATGAATCAGTTGAAAAATCACATAAGGGATAATCAGTTTTTTTAATAAATTTTTAAAGTAATTCATGTCCCATTTCCCTTTGGCGAAAAAGCCACTTACAAAAATCATCGCTGGCATATGGAACAGATAAATCGTTCGATAAAGTGCCATCACGACTTTTGAATCCGCGGTTGATGATTGGATCACGTGACCAAAGACAACGAGGAAAATCAGAAGGACGCGCGCATTGTCAAAAAAATATTCTCGCTTTACTTGTTTCATTTTATCACCATCGTTTTTATATTTAGTTACTAGACTATTACCGATGGCGCAAAATGAAAACCGATTTTAACACTTTGTTAGAGGTTTGTTTACAAATTGTTATAATGTTACAAGCACTCGCAATAGTTGTTACAACATTGTTACATGACGTCTTTATAAAAACTTTTCTTTAATTCAAGACTTTCCTCTTTCAAATTATGCTTTTTAGTTATACAATACTTATACAAAGTGAATAATTACATCACGCATGTACATAAAAGACATTCACTTTTACGTGAGGGAGTGTCACTCGCAAGAAAATCAAACATAAACTAAACGAGTTGAACGAAAGGATGAACAAAATGAAAACATTACTGAAATACCGAAAGATCCTTTGGATTCTCATTCTCTTACTCGTGTCTGTCGGTATCTTTACCTACATCCAATTACCGAAACGCGATATTCCGGAGATTAATCAACCCCTTGCTTCTATCCAAGTGATTTATCCAGGTGCTGCACCTGAATCAATGGAAAAAGCGATTACCACACCACTGGAGGAAGAGTTGCTTACGATTGATGGCATTGACGAAATTCAGTCAGCCTCACTCAATGGCTTTGTCAATTTAACCTTAGTACTCTCAGGTGAAGCTGACACTAACCAGTTGTACCAAAACATTAACCAACGTGTGAGTGCGGTAAGAACAAGCTTTCCCGATGATGTGAGAGCTGTCAACATTAACACAGACTTAATCCAGTCAAATGTGGAAACGTTCCATATTGCGGCTGATGACTATGAGACACTGCTTGATAACCGTGAGGCGATTCATCAGTTTGCGGATAGCTTAACTGAAATATCCGGTGTAAAATCAACCAACATTCGTGGGTTACCTGGTGAGACATTGTCGGTTCAACTTGAACCGGATTTACTCACGCGCTATCAATTACAACCGAACCAAGTCATTGAAACCATTTCACGCACGATTCAACCAACACCACTTGGTACGGATCAACCTGAAGATACGATTCGGACACTAACCTTAACGTCTTATCAAGACCTTGATGACTTTAAAGCGACGATTATCGCGCAGGCGAATGGTGAAAACGTCACCCTGGAAGACGTTGCTTCCATTGATGTTGTGACCGATGCCCCGTCAAGCTTAATTCATGAAGACGGACAAGCCGTTGTATCGGTGACGGTTCAAGCAGATGATGGGATTAATATCCTTAACTTAGAAACACCATTAACAGACGCCTGGCAAGAAGCTGACGCGCTATTTGGTGACAATGTCACCATCAGCTCGTACTTTAGCCAAACAACCATTATTGACGATGTGTACTCGAGTTTACTGGAATCACTCATCATTTCACTGATTGCGGTGCTTGTCATTATGGTACTCGGCTTACCGATCACATCAGCGATCTTAGTCGCCCTTGCGATTCCATTATCGATTATTATTGGTTTGATTCCACTGCCTTATAGTGGTGTTGATTTAAACCAAATTTCCGTCATCGGGATGATTGTCGCCATCGGGATCTTAGTCGATGATGCGATTGTTGTGAATGATAATATTGAACGTCGCTTCTTACTCGGTGATTCACCTAAAGAAGGTGTCCTTAACGGGGTAAAAGAAGTAAGGGTATCAATTATTACATCAACCTTACTGATTGTCTTTAGTTTTATTCCGCTCACTTTCTTATCAGGAAGTAACGGCGACTTTATTCGCGGTTTACCACTCGCCCTTGTCTTTACCGTGCTTGCGTCGACATTCTTAGCGCTAAGCTTTATGCCAGCTTTCCGCTACCAAGAACAAAAACTGCGGAAAAAGAAAAAACAACGACGATCTGGGTTGCTTAATCCGATCTTTGAAAAGCTCAGTAACATCTATGCTGATAGAGTTGTGCCGTTTAGTTTAAAACGACCGGTGATCACGATTATAAGTGGTCTCATCATTATGATTGGTTTCTTAAGCTTGATTCTTCTTGTGCCAATTGAATTCTTCCCAGCGGCAGAACGCGAGGAAGTGACGATTACCGCGACCTTGCCAGCCGGGACACCACTTGAAGAAACACAAGACACACTCATTGCGATTGAAGATTTCTTTAAAGAAACAGATGTTGTAAAAGAAACGGCCAGCTATGCCGGCGAAGGCTTACCAGGTATCTTTGGTGCCTCGATTCCAAATAGCGGGACGAACACAGGACATGTTGTTGTACGTGTTGATCAAGATAAAACAAAAGTATTAGAGTTTATTAATACGTATGAAGAAGACGCAAGAGACGCGTTTCCT
The DNA here is from genome assembly GCA_051746745.1 of Bacillota bacterium. Lineage (GTDB taxonomy): Bacteria > Bacillota > Bacilli > Bacillales > Amphibacillaceae > Halolactibacillus. Next base: position 4,748 of record JBNJFJ010000007.1, read on the forward strand.
AACGTGACGATGCAGCTCGATACCATTGTCTCAGGTCCACCTGCTTCAGCTGACGTAAGTTTAACGCTCACAGGCGAAGACTTATCAGCGCTGTTGCGAATCTCTGAAGACTTAAATGAAAAGTTACAAGCATCAGATGACGTCTCATTTGTCTCATCAAACTCCCAGACGAAACCATTTACTGAAGTGACAATTGATGAAGAGGCCATGTTAAACTATGGCTTCACCGAAACACAGGTGACGGGTCTCATGCAGCTCGCATCCATCGGCGCACCGCTTGGTACGTTTGATGATGGTAGCACGCGGCTGCCGATTAATTTAAGTTACAATGATGGTAACCCAAGCGGACTGGCTTTAGACAATTTAGAACTTGCGAGCTTCTCGGATGACAGTCCGATGCCAACAATCGTGTCACTTGACGAATTCGTTGAAAAAACCAACATTGAACAAGTCAATGCGATCAATCACTTAAACGGCGACCGGTTTATTTCCTTTGATATCTTCACGACAGAAGACGGGGATATTTCATCGATTATTGAAGACGTAAGAAGTGAGTTACCGGCAGGCTTTAGTTTGGCTGAATCTGGTGAACAAGATACCCAAACCGAATTCTTCTTAGAAGTCGGGAAGTTATTCTTAGTCGTGTTATTCCTTATTTATACGACACTTGCGATTCAGTTTAATTCACTGACGACACCGATTCTAATTAGTTTCACGATTCTACTCGCCCTAAGCGGAGCGGTTGTGGGTCTGTTTATCTCAGGTGAACCACTCAGTTTCTTAGGGGTTCTAGGGATTGTTGCTTTAAGTGGGGTTATTGTTCGTAATGCGATTCTACTTATTGAGTTTATTGAACAAAACCGTGACAACTATAACTCACTGACCGATGCATTCATTGAAGCGGGTCGGTTACGCTTAAAACCAATCTTACTCACAACCTTAACATCGATGGCAGCGTTAATTCCGGTCATTATTACCGGCGATGTATTATTTAAGCCACTCGCCGTTGCGATTGTGTATGGTATTTTCTTTGCGACACTGTTAACACTCGTGTTAATTCCACCGCTTTACTTAGCGCTATTAAAACTAAGAAAAGAAGCGTAAGATACACGATAGTAAAATAACCTTTATACGAAACGAACAGCCTTTTAGTGATAAGAAGAGGCTGTTCGTTTTTTCAAGGATATCTTTACCACCTGGATCGTCTCATATGGTATGATAAAGCCACAAACCTATGGTTTCATTAACAGGAGGAATCTTTTATGACCAAACAAAAACCTTTTCGTATTTTAGTTTACTTAATCTTAATCTTTTCACTTGTTTACTTGGTTCATTTGACCGACTTTATTTTTGTCCCGATCGGTTTATTACTCGCCTCCATTGCCGTCCCAATTGTCGGTGCTGGCCTGTTTTTCTACATAACCAACCCACTTGTTGACTTGTTAGAGCGCTATAAAGTCAAACGGGTCTTTGGTGTGTTAATCGTTTTCGTTTTAATCGGACTGATTGTTTATCTCATTAGTCTATTCTTAATCCCACCACTCCAAGAACAAACCGCTCGACTCGTTGAAAATGTCCCAGCCATCGCAACATGGTTAGAAGAGTTATGGGAGCTATGGCAAAACCGGCAAGAATATTTACCGGCCGCCTTTGAAGATTCAATTCAAAATGTGGTTGATAACTTAGATACGTATGCGGAACAAGTGTTAACCAATCTCTTTAGTATGATCAGTTCTGTCTTTAGCTTTTTATTCTCGTTTATTATGATTCCGTTCTTCCTCTTCTTTATGTTGAAAGACGGCAAGAAATTAACACCGTTTATTACCCAGTTCTTTAGCGAGAAAAAAGCTAAAAGTATTGAAACGCTATTAAAGAACATTAACCAAACATTAACGTCATTTATCCAAGGACAAGTACTTGTAAGTATTTTTGTGGCGGTTATTCTTCTCATCGGCTACAGCATTGTCGGCTTAAATTATGCGCTTGTGTTAGCGATCTTTGGCTTATTTATGAACTTGATTCCCTTTATCGGTCCGTGGATTTCCGCTATTCCTGCCGTCATTATCGGCTTCTTCCAAGACCCAATGATTGGTGTGTGGACAGCTGTCATTATGATCGTAGCCCAACAGATTGAAGGTAATTTAATTTCCCCTAATATTATGGGTAAAGCGTTAAACTTACATCCTTTAACGGTCATTACCGTTATTTTAGCGGCGGGTGCGATGTTTGGCTTTATCGGGTTATTGTTTGCCGTCCCAAGTTATGCGGTCGCCAAAACAATTATCACACATTTGTATCGTATTTATACGAACTCACGGCCCGTTGGACAGAAGAACATATTTTAAATCGTTACTATGTATCGCTTATACACACCTATGACAGCTAGTGCTAGGATAGGTACTTTTATAAATAACGCATTAATCAAACGACACGTTTTCGTGTCGTTTTTTTCACTTTGCCCTTTCCTTGCTTTTCTTCTGTTTAGCTGCCATTTTTATATGTCAGTACCACTGTCTTTCTCCCAAACAAACAAAATTGTGTTAGTATAGACTTCTTAGAACTCTTAAAAGGAACGGTGAACGATGGCAACTTTTACAGAAAGTTTAGATATATTAAAACGTTATTTCGGTTATGACCAATTTAGACCGGGACAAGCAGAACTCATTAAGCGTAGCTTAAATAAACAAAATAGTCTCGGGATTATGCCAACTGGTGGCGGGAAGTCGCTTTGTTATCAAATTCCTGGGATGCTAGATACGGGAACGGCACTCATCATCTCTCCGCTTATTTCATTGATGAAAGACCAAGTCGACAGTCTTGAAACCATTGGGATTAAGGCGACCTATATCAACAGCACACTCACAAAAGAGGAGTATATTGAGCGGATGAACAATATGCGCCGTGGAATGTATGACTTTATTTATATCGCGCCGGAGCGGTTTGATCACGACGGCTTTTTTAATGCAGCGAGCCAACTAAACATTAGCTTTATCGCCTTTGATGAAGCGCACTGTATTTCGCAGTGGGGACATGATTTCAGACCGAGTTACCGGTCAATTGTTGAACGTATTAAACAATTACCAGCCGTCCCTTATGTGATGGCTCTAACAGCGACCGCCACACCTGAAGTTATTCGCGACATTCAAATGTTGTTACATATTTCAAATGACAACACGATTAATACCGGATTTAAACGGGATAACTTACATTTTCATTTGTTAAAAGGGCAAGATAAGCAAAGCTTTATTAAAGATTATGTCACCAATCACTCGAATGACTCCGGCATCATCTACTGTCCGACGCGTAAAACAGTAGAACTTGTGCACGGGATGTTGTTGAAAAAAGGCGTGAACGTCGCTTATTATCATGCCGGCCTTAGTGAAACCAAGCGGGTGAAAGAACAAAACAAATTTATTGCCGATGAAGCGATGGTGATGGTCGCAACCAATGCCTTTGGGATGGGGATTGATAAATCAAATGTCAGATTCGTCATTCATCACTCGATGCCGATGAACATCGAATCTTATTACCAAGAAGCGGGGCGTGCCGGTCGAGACGGGGAGCCGAGTGACTGCGTGCTCTTATTCTCACCGCAAGATATTCAGTTGCAGAAATTCTTAATTGAACAGTCGAACTTAGATGACGACAAAAAACAACAAGAATATAAGAAACTGCAAAGTATGACGAGCTATTGTTATACTGACCAATGTCTTGTCCGGTATATGTTACAGTACTTTAAAGACACCCACGCTTATGATGACTGCGACATGTGTACAAACTGTACATCAGGTACAGAAAAAATCGACCGTACGGTCGATGCGCAAAAAGTGCTGTCTTGTGTGATGCGGATGAACCAACGCTTCGGTGCGACGCTTACCGCCAAAGTATTAAAAGGTTCAAAAGACCAAAAGGTGAAACAATTTAAGTTTGACACGCTTTCAACCTATGGCTTAATGAAACACCTCACCGAAAAACAGATCACCCAATTCATTCACTTACTCGTTGCTGAAGGTTATCTTGAAACGGGGGATCAACGTTTTCCAGTGTTAACACTGACGAGTAAAGCCGCTGACGTATTAAAAAACAACGAGAAAGTGTGGCTACGTGAAGCGGTAATGAAAGAAGCTGAAGTAAAAGATTATCATACTGACTTATTTGAGGTATTCCGTAGCTTAAGAAAAGCGATCAGTGAAGAAGAACATGTTCCTCCTTACGTTATCTTCTCAGATGCGACACTTCGCGATATGGCGCGTCACTTACCTGAGACGAAGCAGGCGATGCTTCAAATTAAAGGGGTCGGTGAGCGGAAATTTGATCAATATGGGGATCTGTTCTTAGCAGCGATCATGAAGGAAACGAGTGATTTAAAAAGTCATGACTTAACCCTACATTACTATAATCAAGACATTGTCCCAGAAAAAATTGCGAAGCTGCGCGACATTAAACTAGAGACGGTCTATGAACACCTGCTCAAAGCTTATGACGATGGTGAAGCGATTGATTTCGATGATTTAATAGATGAAGAAGTCGAAGCACATATTATAGAAGCTTATGAAGAAGTCGGTGAAGCGAGGCTTAAAGCAATCAAAGATATGGTGTACGATGAAGTCGAGTACTGGATGATAAAAGTAACACTCGCTAAAAACGGTGTCCTTACGTAAACTATAGAACCACGAGACGTCACAGCTATTCGCTTAGACGTCTCGTGGTTTTTAACTTACACATTTGTTTGTTTAACACGCTTGATTGAACCCCAACTTTTACCTTTTTTATTATAACCGATGAAGGATGTCACCCGAACGAATGACAGTAAATAACGGTAAAAGGCATTTTCAAACGTGACCATCACCAGCGCTTTTACAATATCTAGCACATGCAATTTAAGCCCTTGGGTAAAGACCCGTTGAAAGAAGGCTGTTAATGATAGAATGACCCCAAATCCCGTATATATGAAAAATAGTTCAATCATATAAGGCACATTCAACAGACCAAACATATAGGCAAGAGCAATGGTCAGAATACCAAACACCTCAATAAAAGGTGCTAACAACTCAAAGACCCAGTGATACATATAAGAGATAAAGCCAACCGGTTTTTTTACAAACCGGGTTAACATTTCGGGATAGGAAATGAGTGATTGGAATAACCCTAAATACCAGCGACGTCTTTGTTTCATGATGTCTTTCATCGACCCAGGTGCCTGAGACCAACAGATCGCCTCAGGATGGTACTTCACTTTGTACGGACGATTATTATTGAGCATAAACGTATGCAGCCGCATGACCAGCTCCATATCTTCCCCAATCGTATCGGTCCGGTACCCCCCGGTGGATAAGACTACATCTTTTCTAAATAACCCGAAGGCACCGGAAATGATTAAATTGCCACTGAATTGATCGAGCAAAATCCTCGAAGCTAAAAAGGACCGGTCATATTCTACCACTTGCATGCCGATAATCGGTTGCCACGGCATATGATAATCCTTCACTTCTCCGTCAGTCATTTTCACACATTGCGCAATTCTAACCATCCCACCTACCGCAATGACGGATTCATCCGCTAGTACGGGTTGAATAATCTTCTCAAGGGCATTCTTTTGAAGCAATGAATCAGCATCAAGTGTCACGAAATACGGATAACGGCTCGCATTGATTCCGACATTTAACGCATCACCCTTACCGCCATTTTCTTTACGAATCAACATGATTTTAATGCCATCAAGCTTTGCCTCATACACCGCATCAATCGCTTTCGTGTATAATTTCCGCTGAACCGGACGATTGGTTTGATGAAAGCGAAAGGCCCGAAGCAACGCATCGGTCGTTTCATCCGATGACCCATCATCTACAATAATAATCTCATACAACTTATAGTCCAAGTTGAGTAAGCTTTTGACACTATCAACAATTGTCACTTCTTCGTTATACGCTGGCATGATGACGGAAATGGGTAAATAATAATCGTGCTTTAATTCGTTATTGAGCCGCATCATTCGGTCCTTATCATATAACCGAATCGCCCCAAACAAAACGGATAGAAATAAATACGTCGTATATAACACCATGTAACCGATAAAAAAGATCGCAATCCCGTTCATGAATTGTTGGACGATGAGATTCATACCTTACCCTCCTTCCGTTTCAAGATAGTACTTCAGCATGTTTCGGGCATAGCGGTCATGACCGGTTAATATACCCATTAAATCATCAATGGTAACATCTGTTTTAAGCAGTGACCGACTCGCATTACGTCTGACAAACCAGTTTGGATCTGACACGGCCGTTTTCAAGGCTTGAATCACATCGTCACAACAATACTCCGCTAACACATCCGCTGCGACGATTCTTTTTTCATCTTGCGGTGCTTCTAGCGCCGCTAAGAGATGTGATTTCACTTGTTCGGTCGGATACTTTTTAAAATAACGGTACAACTTTAATTCAACTTCTAGTGGCAGTTTCTTTTCTTTAAGCCAATTATAAAACGCTTGTTGGTAGTCCTTTGTTTCATAGGTGATAAATCCAATCACGCCTAAGAGGATGGACTCACTAAAGAGGTGCCTTTTCTCATACAGTTGCGTCATCAACAATCGCTTATCATAAGGGTAACGCATCAAACCATCTTGAATCAGTTTTTCATGATGGTCGATCTGTTGACTGGATAAAGTCTCATACGCTTTCACAATCCATTCAGGATTGTTTTGTTGATATAAGGCCTTTAACACATTTTCTCTTAAATAGACGTTTGGTTCATCTAAATAGTGAAACAACGTTCGGTAAATCACCTCATCTTGCCATACGCCACTCGCATGACTGGCAATTACATAACTAAGATACGCTTTCTCCATATCATCGCGCTTCTCATAATGGCTCACCAGTTGTTTGATGACTGGTTCAATTGCCCGTTTATAGTCTGTGATATCTTCATGATTTTGATAACTTAATAAAGCCTCATGAAAGGCCGTCAAATGATTCATATGCTTTAACTGATTAATTAAATAGGCCCGCTGTTGCTCCTTCAATGGACGGTGTTGATGAATCTCTTTTAATTGCTTATCAATCGTTTGTTTAAAGCGCCCCACCCGTTTTTTAAACGTACGCCGGCGATAGTATTGATACATAATGTAGCCGGCCGTAAACAACATAATCAAGAGACAAATAAAGAAGTAAACATAGGTGACAACAATCATTCATCTTCACCTCCCCAGTAGCTTTTTACTTGTTGGTAACTCGGCTTAATAACCTCTTCAACCGATACATCACCAGATAAAGCATCCAGTGGTACCCAGATAGAATCAGTCGCTACCCCACTGCCTGTCACCATACTTAAATGAAAGCCATCAATGGACAAAGGTTCGACACCATAGTGCTGATAATAATCATCATGAATCGTTGGTTTTAGTGGGTCATACATGTTAAGGAGTCCATAAGGTATTCTTAGTTCTACCTGATTATCTCCGACATGTATATCTGTCTGATCTCCCTCACCATTTAATACAAGTGGAAAAACACTACTGAAAGTATAAGGATACGTGTACGCCGTTGCATTTTCCTCGGTGAGTTTTTGATTGCGTTCAGCAATCATAAACCGTTCCAATGCGGCTGGTGCTTGAGGTAAAGTCACATACGGATTCACACCATTCACGCGTTCTAAAAACTGTTGACGCGTGGCTTGGTAATTTTCAACGACGCGCATCACGCCCCCCATGTCCGGGAGAATACCTAACAGAAGTTCAATGGGTTCTGTTAATGACAGATCCATTTGATTCAGCTCACGTATTCCGAGCTCTGGGTGAAAATCAAAGCCCAAATAGAGTGGGGTGTTCGCAGTAATCACATCTGATTCAATTAGGATATAAAGATGACTATGGTCCCGTGTCACCTTAATCGTCTCAGCATCCGTTTGACTGATATTTGCTACACCTTCCCAGTCTGTATCCTCCCCATCCATCGTCATTAAGACATCCTCTCGGTAAGGCTTAAAACCAATCAGACCAAAATGTTGATTAGGTGTTAAGGCATCAGGCCACTCATGGATTTGTTGCAAGTCATACATAAAAGCCGTCGTCACATTTCTTCGGTCCCAGACATCCTGGAAGGAACGAATAATCGCACCATTAAGACCACTTGTTTGAAACAGAGCTAAAGCTTCAACCAGCTGTTCACCTTGGTCATCTGCTTGATTAAGATAGTCTTCACCCGGATATCCGAAACTACTAATCACGACAGGTGAGTCATGTACCTCATTGAGTGCCTGTAAATAATCACCGATTGTTGCTCTCTCTTTAATAAACGCTAAAGCTTCTTCTGGCCACTCTTCATAACTGTAACTCGTAAATAAACCGGACGTATGTTTCCCGGTTGAAACAAAGTGATCCATCGTAAAGCGATTAATTTTCCCCAGTTGTTGCTTAATGTGAGTGGGATACTCAAACGGATCCATCACAAACGTACTATTGACCGAGATTGGTCGTTGCGTTTGGTATTTGTTCGTTTCATAACGGATCATATCGTCCATCAGTGTGGCCATGAGCGTTTCAAATGTTGTCGCACCAGGTGCTGTTTCGATATACTCACCCGTATAGTTCGTGTTATCTCTGTTTAAAGTATGATCTAAATAACTGATCATATCTTGATTCCATTCATCTCCAATCAAATAACCGATCACATACGGCGAGAGGTCATATCGGTAAAAACCACTGCCTTTTCTTTCATTCGTCATAATCAAATTCCGCCCGTGGACAATATCAATCACATCACGCGCATCTTCTTTTAGTACCGAATAAAACCGCATTCGGTTGCTGTCTTCCTCACTACCAACTTCGTCATACGAGACACGAATCCCTTGGAGTAAATAGAGTGGCTCGGTCTTTTCTTCATTATAGTGATAGAGTGCGCGGTAAAACGTATCATTCATCACCGTCGAGACCCGAATCGTATTGGCACCCATGTCTTGAATCATTCCAAACCAGCGCTGCCATGTGTCACTATCAATTGTGAAATCATTGCCTCGCTTTGGTCCATAACTACTGTCTACTTCTACCCCTTTGATCTCAATCGCTTGGCTAGCCCCCCCATCTTCAATAAAGAACTGTTCGTCAGATGTGTAGAAAGGGGTATCAATCTCTCCTTCAGCTAGAAAGGCGAAATAGGTGCCTTCCACGAAGTAAAGGTAAAGACCAATAAAGACAAGTACCGACACGCTGATTGCTGCTATTAAAAATCGCTTCATGTATAGTCCCCCTTTCTTCGTTATTTGACGGAACTAAAACTATGTCTAGATGGGTGACTATATTGGTAGAGCACATCAATATGGTCATCTAGCCACTGACTCCGGCGGAATAAATAATCTTTCATCTGCATCAATGCCGCATCATATGACGTTGGATTACGTTCAATTGGCTGTAAAAAGTCATTCGTACTGTACTGACTGTGGTCAAAATAACGTGTCCACCGATCATTGTTACGCGTGATTGCCTCACCGAGATAAACAACACTCTCATCAATCAAGCCGTTTAACCGTTCATCGCTTAGTTTGCCGGCTCTTAATAAGTGATACCGATCGATTAATCCTTCAACGAATCTCTCTTCAATCAGTAATTGTTCAAAGAAAGGTGCTTCAACTAAGGAAAAACCAGTTTCATCAAAAGACACTTCTTGATAATTATTAAGACTATTATTAAAGTCCCAAACAACAGGCGTCAACTTCCCGCGTAGGTTCCGGTAGAAATAGGTAGAATAATAACCAGCGTCAACATTACGAAATAATTCATTCATAATAAAGTAATCATAAAAAGCCGTCTCATCGACCCAAGTTTTATAATCATTGGATTCATTACCATACGGAATTTGATACAATTTCTTAGCTATTTTTGAATAATCTTCATCAATAAATTTAAACCGCGCCTCAGAATATTGTTGATCGGTCGGGTACGTTAACTCGGTCGCGGATGGATAGACACGGTACGTATCCACCAAAAAGTCGTTCAGTGGAAACGCTAACTTTTCGGCACGATCAATCTCAACGATGTAACTCGTCATCCGACTATTGGGTTCAGGCGTTGGGATATCGACACGTCCCTCACCTTTAGATACTGTCTCCATCATGAGGTAAACCCCCTCATACGACCCGTCAATGACTAATTCAACAAAACGAACATCAGGTGCATACGGCATCAGTTCTCCTGAGAGATTCATCGCCAAATAATTTCTGAGTAACGTCCGGTCAAGAGCTGGGCCATGAAGAGCCCAGTTATTATCTTGTTCCATCCCAAACACTTCTAGCTCGCGGTCTGTGAAGTCATTATTAACAAATGACAGCGCATAAGACTTCTTCTCAAACAACCGGGACGAGTTCCCTCTCACCCGAAACATCGCTTTTGCCTTCACTTCTTCTTCATCAAACAGGCTAACATCAACATTAATCTCACTTAAGCCTTCTTCTGATAATTGATAGTGCGTCGTAGGTGTGAGTAACAAAGCCCCAGGGATCGTTTGATTCCGGGTATCGACTGAGATGACCGGTAAATGGGTCGTGAGTTCTGCTGCTTCTAAGGGTATGGTCTGTGACTGTGTTGATTGTTCATGTTGGTACGTCCGGTTATAATAGTGTTCGGATTGCGTAAGTGACACAAAAAGTGCCAGACCAAGTATGATAACCGGTACGAGTACATAAGCGATTCGGCCTTTCATGAGTTATCCACTAATTTCATCCGACTGCGCCACAACGTTAACATATTCAATCCCTCCCAATTTATAAAGGAGCTCTGTGATCGTCTTGTCTTTTTTACTTTCGAGTTTATATTCTTTTTGAGACAGTTCATAAATCCATTCAATCGATTTTTCGGTTGTGTTCTTCACCCGAAGCACTGCTTTTTTATTAAACTGCTTAAACACAGTTCCTTCCACTTGCATTTCTGCTTGTCTGTCGGCTTTAATAATAATTAACATCCGGTTGTTGTTCTTCACCCGTCCGAGGAAGAGTAAGACGATAAAGACAACCGCCGAGCCAATTGTTGCGACTAAATAGTCACCTGACCCACACCCAATCCCAACAATAATCGCCCAAAAGATATACGTTGTATCACGTGAATCTTTAATCGCCGTTCTAAAACGGACAATCGAGAGTGCCCCAACCATACCAAGAGATAAAGCAATATTGTTACCGATGACCGTCATAACCGTTGCGGTCAGAATGGTAAGGGTAACCAGTGAGACATTAAACTTTCGACTATAGGCGGTGCCAACATGGGTATACCAATACGACACATAGATAGCAATTGCTAAAGCCGTTGCCATTAAAATATTGATTAAAATATCATTCAAGCTTAAATTAGGGGACTGTTCCGCTAATTGATAAAGAAAGTCACGCATCGTTTCCCACTCCTTTTCTGTTACTGATTATTTTTCTAATTGATAATCTTTACTAATCTTACGACTCATGCTGTATTTACTCACCGATAATTGTGACGATTCGAGTGGAATGAGTAGATCCTTAATATATTGTAGTAAAAAGCCATTATACTTCACTTCTAATACGACATAGCTATCATCAAGTAATGGGGTTTCAATTAACGTACCGTCAAACAAACTAAAATCACTTTCTGACCCCCGGATTTTCTGGTCAAAGGTGACCCGAATCTGATTTTCTTTCGCGATAAAAGCATCCCGTTCATACGTGACAATCGACTTTGGCCGGTAGACATGGGTCATCATCATTTGGTAACAATCCAGTAAAAACGGGTGTTGTTTTTCCAAAAGCAAGCTGTAGTTACCGGCGATGAGCTGTTCACCTTCTTGTTTTGTAAGTTTATAGGACGTCTTTTGTTGATAAGGTCCCTCTTTTTTCTTTAATTCCAGTAAACAATAATTTGGGTCATGCATATACGTTCTGAGGCGTAACTTCCGCCGCAATTCAATGCCATCTTCCTTCTCGTGAAAATCTCGGTCATCAATCGAATCAAAGTACAACGAACGGATCGTATAACCGTCTCCCTTTTTTCCTTCATACGGATTGTTCAGACTGTGTTTGTCACGTGTCATAATTTTCTCGATATTATGTCTTAGAAGATAGTACTGTTTTAAATCCAATAAATATTTCTTCTCCTCCCGGTAGACATTATTCATACCCAACCACCTCCTTTAGTGCCGTCAAATCATGGAAGGCACCGTAAATATCTTGATCAGCATACGTCTCTTTAATGGTTTCAAAGTTCAATAACGCCTTATCTAACCCTTCATCATGATACGTGTTACGTTCCGTTAAGCCATACTCACCTGGTGGTTTAAATTCATAGATGGTCGTCACTGGTACGCCAACAGATTGAGCTACACCTGCTTCATACATCATATGTTCAATTTCATTATCACGATAGTAATTCATGATAGCTAATTCTGTCGACGCTTCCATTATTAGGAACTCTAATACTTTTGTGTAACCTTTTGTATCATAAAAATAAGGGACGACCGTAATCATTTCTAAATCATGGGCGGTTAAGTACTCATAAAGCTCACGCATATTGGTCATAAAACTCAGCTGGAGCACTTCATCATCCCAGTCAAAGTCATCGAGTACATACGGTTCAACATCAACGACCAGACCTTTTAACTGTTGACGCTCGGTTAACTGTTGGTTTATCGCAACCACGCGTGCCGCTTCTTCAAGTAAACGATTCATCCCACCAGCACGTGCCCACTCGGGTGTCCCAATCAATTGATAGACCGCAATGTCTTCACCAATCGCTTGGCGAAACACTTGAATCTCTTCTGATGATAAGTCACTTGAAAACGATTGAAATAATCGGGCAATGTCATATTGTTGAAGAAAATCATAGGTAAGGTCTCCGTCATTTATCACCGTCTCTTTATCCCACGAAAAAATAGCGAAGTTCGACTCTTTTGGATCCGCTGTGATATAAAACCATGCCCCTACGATCAGAATGACAATGATGAATAGTTTAATCAGATCATATCTCAATGACTCACCCCCTTAAAAAGGTTACTGAATGGCTTTGTTATTCTAAAAAACCTTCAAAAAAAATCGCCCTAAAAAATTAGGACGGTTGCGCCACTTGCTCGTTATCTACAAGGCGCCCATTTAAAGTAGACAAGTCCTCACACCTCGAGTAAAACCATCTGTTGTTTATAGACTAAATCACTTATTTATACCCGTTTTTTCACATATTGAACCTCTTTAAGGACAAAAAGTGAGCTTTTTTTACTTTTTCATATAAAAAACCGCCACCTATTTGAACAGTTGGGTGGCGGTAAAATACTTTTTCTATATAATTTAGTTGTTTATACCAGGCAGTGCCCATTCTCCCTTGCGGAACACGGCTTCTGTTTCACCGTTCTCTAACACACCGTCAATATCAAGTTCAGCTGAACCAATCATAAAGTCAACGTGTGTTAAGCTATCGTTCACACCATGCGCATCAAGTTCTTCATCTGACATCTTTGCCCCACCTTCGATATTGGTTGGGTAAGCTTTTCCTAAAGCGATGTGACAAGAAGCATTTTCATCATACAATGTATTGTAGAAAATTAGACCGGACTCAGAAATAGGTGAATGATGCGGCACAAGCGCAATCTCACCGAGACGTTTGGCGCCTTCATCGGTATCAAGTAAGTGCTTTAATGTGTCATAACCTGTTTCTGCTTCAAAGTCTGTGACTTTGCCGTCTTTGAACGTCAATTTAAAGTGATCAATCATGTTACCACCGTAAATAAGTGGCTTCGTGCTTGAAACAACCCCGTCAACGTGGTATTTATCCGGCATCGTAAACACTTCTTCTGTCGGCATGTTCGGGTTAAAGTGGCGTCCTTCTTCTGTATAAGCGCCGCCACCTTTCCAAATATGACCTTTCGGTAAACCGAAAGTAATCTCGGTACCTGGTGCGGTAAATTTAAGCGACGTATATTTTTTATCATTTAAAATTTTGTGTGCTGCCTTAAGTGTTGCATTATGCTCATCCCAGGCTTTAATTGGGTCTTCTGTATCAACACGAACAATGTTAAAGATTTGTTCCCAGAGAAGTTCTTTAGCTGTTTCAGCATCTTTACCTGGGAAGATTTTCATCGCCCAATCATTGGTTGGAATCGAGATAATCGACCAAGCAATCTTATCGTTCATCGTATACTTACGGAAGCCTTTCATTGCCTCAGCACTTGCTTTTGTCGCCTTAGCCACACGTTCAGGATCAACATCTTTTAATAGGTCGGGATTCGTTGAACGTACGGATAATAACGCCACATCATTTTCGCCGTAGTATAAGTACTTATCAACGAGCCACTGCGGCACTGTCGTAAGCGCTTCTTCTGTCGCATGTAAGTAACGTTCTAAAGTAATCTCATCATCCTGCCAGTTGATGACAACGTCTTTCGCGCCTAATTCATAAGCTTTTTTCACAAAGATACGGGTAAAATCAACACCTTCAATTGATGAGTTGATCATTAAGACTTGATTGTCTTTTAAGTTGACCCCTGTTTTTAACGCCAGTTCTGCGTATTTTTCTAACATTTGTTGTTCTGCCATTTGTTTTCCCTCCAAATATAGTCTAAGTTTCTCCACGTCTATTATACACAAAGTATTTCGATAGTTGAAATAATCTAATTGTCGAGTGACTCAACGAGAAGTGATAACTCTTCCCAGCGTTCCATTTTTTCTTCTAAGGCCGCTTCAAGTGCGAGTTGTTCATCATATGCCAGTCTTACTTTCTCACTGTCACTTCCAGCCTCAATGATGGCCTGCTTTTTCGCTTCGATTTGTTCTTCAATGGCACTGATATCATCTTCAATCGTCTGCCATTCTTTTTGTTCATGGTAGGACAGTTTCTTTTTCTTCTTTACTGGTGCTGAGACTTCTTTTTCATTCACTTTCTGTTCTTTTATATCTTGTTTTCGCTCCGCTAAGTAATCACTATAGTCCCCGTGAAACGTCTCAATCATACCTTCATCAGTAAAAACAAATAATTGATCGGCCGTCCGGTCTAAAAAGTAGCGGTCGTGAGACACACTAAGGACGACACCAGGAAATTCATCTAAATAGTTTTCTAAAATTGCGAGTGTTTCCGTATCTAAGTCGTTCGTCGGCTCATCGAGTAGTAACACATTCGGTTCTTGCATGAGGACATGTAAGAGGTAGAGCCGGCGCTTCTCTCCACCAGAAAGCCGGCGGATAAAGGTTTGTTGCTGAGCGCGATCAAATAAGAAACGTTCTAACATTTGTTCAGCCGTAATCACTTGGTCATCTTTCGTATGAATAACGTCAGCTGTCTTTCTGATATAGTCAATAATCTTTAAACCTTCATCCATCTCGGAATGGTCTTGGGTATAGTAGCCAACCTTTACTGTTTCACCCACCCGGATTTCACCCGCGTCAGGTACTATTCGTCCCGCCAACATATTGAGTAACGTCGATTTCCCGCTCCCGTTTTTACCAACAATCCCTATGCGGTCATCTGGTTTAATTAAGAAGCTAAACGGTTGAAATAACGCTTCTTCACCGAAGGCTTTCATCACATCGGTTAACTCAAACACTTCATCACCTAGACGGGTTCCGCGCAAGTTTAAGTCGACTTCGCGTTGTTTCTTTTCAAACGTCTGTTTTTTCATTTCGTGAACCCGGTCAATCCGGGCTTTTTGTTTCGTCGTCCGTGCTTTTACACCGGCTTTTAACCAAGCGATTTCTTTCTTTAAGATGTTTTGGTGCTTTTGTTTGCTTTGTTCAGCCAAAGCAAGACGCTCCGCTTTTTTCTCTAAATACGTTTCATAGTTACCCACATAGCGGTACATCTGACCTTTATCTAATTCATAAATCCGGTTCGTGACCCGATTTAAGAAGTAGCGGTCGTGGGTCACGATAATAAGCGCACCCTTATAGCTCGGTAAATATTGTTCTAACCATTCAATCGAATCATGATCGAGGTGGTTCGTTGGCTCATCTAAAATAAGTAAGTCAGCCGGTTGAATCAATGCTTTAGCTAGGGCGACGCGTTTTTTCTGTCCACCGGAAAGCGCATGAATCGTTTGATGATAATCATGAATACCGAGTTTAGATAGAATCGTTTTCGCCTGCGTTTCATGATCCCACGCATTTTCTCGGTCCATCTGTTCTTGCGTCAGTTGGAACGTCTTTAGTTTTTGTTCACTCATGGGGTCTTGTTCCAGGCGCATTCGTGCTTGTTCATATTGGTGGAGTGTTTTAATTAGTGGCAAATCTCCCATATAGATTTCATCTAAGACCGTTAGATCTTCTGATAACTCAGCTTCTTGGGCTAAGTAACTGACGGTAAAGTCTTTCGGGTGTTTTAATTCCCCGTGGTCTGTGTCTTCTTTTTCACTGATGATCTTTAAGAAGGTTGACTTACCCGTCCCGTTCACTCCGACGAGTCCGATCCGTTCGCCGGTTTCGATAGAGAAGCTTACCTCATCGAGTAAGACTTTCTCACCGAACGCTTTATGTAAGTGATGTGCTGATAGAATTTCCATAATCGTCTCCTTTTTCTCGTGTCGCTACTGTTAAGTATAGTATAACTTCTGTCTGTTAAACAAGAAAAAACACAGCACCAAAGCGTTAAGGCTGTGTTTTCTCCTTTATATTGTCTATTATCATGATATCTTATAGAATCGGTGAGATTAATCTCGCGACAGATTCTTTAAAGCGAATCCAGGTCGAGCGCTTCTTATAATCATCAAGTGAGAGTGTATAACACTCTTTCATATCTAATTCATATTGCTTTAATAGTTTACGCGCGACTTGTTCACTGTACATAAACGCATTGACTTCAAAATTCAGCCGGAAACTGCGGACATCGATATTGGCAGTACCGACACTCGATAGTTTCCCGTCAACAACAATCGTCTTCGCATGAAGGAAGCCGTTTTGATAAATATGAATTTTGGCACCTGCTTCTAACATATTCCCGACATACGAATACGTCGCCCAGTACACAAACGGATGATCCGGCTTATTCGGAATCATAATCCGAACATCAATGCCTGACAGTGAGGCAATCCGAACGGCGTCGGCAAGTGATTCGTCAGGAATAAAGTAAGGGGTTTGTATGTAGACATATTCTTCTGCCTCCATAATCATTTTAATATAGCCATACTTAATCTGTTCCCAGTCATTATCCGGTCCGCTTGAGACGATCTGCATACCGACGTTACCTCTTGGCGTGGCGGTATAATAAACCGGGTCGTATTGCAGTACTTGTTCTTTTGACGCCTGATTCCAGTCTAAAATAAACCGGGTCTGCATATTCCGTACCGCTTCACCGATGACGCGCAGGTGCGTATCCCGCCAGTAACCGAATTTTCGTGACTTACCTAAGTATTCATCCCCGATATTAAACCCACCAATATAACCAATCCGGCCGTCAATAATGGCGAGTTTACGGTGGTTACGATGATTAATTTTAAAGTTAAGCTTCGGAATGATCGACGGGAAAAAGGATTCAACATGTACCCCTGCATCTTTTAGCGCTTTAATATATTTTCGGCTAAGGCGTCTGGCGCCCATGTCATCATATAAAAACCGGACTTCTAATCCTTTTTTTGCCCGGTCAATCAGCGCATCAGCGATTTTCCAGCCAAGTTCATCGCTGCGGACAATATAATAAACGAGATGGACATGATGTTTCGCATGTTTAATATCAAAGATGAGTTGGTCAAACTTTTCTTTCCCATCGTTGAAGATTTTCACATCATTATGTTGTGTTAAAATCGCATCGTTATTGCGTAAATGCAAATAAAATAAATCTTTATGATGACGATAACCTTTTTGAATCGGAAACGAGTTTTCTTCGAGTAACTGGAGCTGATTAGCAGCTGCTTTTTTAACACCTAACTTGCTTTTATTATCCCAAATAAATAGTTTCGTATTGCTGAGCTTACGTCCAAAGATTAAATACAAAATAAAGCCGGCGACCGGAATAAAGGTTAAGACAAGCAACCAGGCCCATGTCGATGTAGAATCTTTACGTTCTAAGAAGACAATCGTGAAGGCTAACACAATATTAAAGACTAATAAGGCCCCAAGTAAAAATGTCGGGATCGTCATTTCCTCACCTCTTTTCTTTCTTATCCATAATATAGCATACCAAGATTCTTCTTGCACTTTTCTAGACGTAAGAACTGTAAACCATGCGAAAAGTCATAGCCTTTTTCTCAGCGTTTAGGTCTCTATTGCTAGATCGATAAGCTAACCGATTCATTAGTATATGTTATACCCGCAGATATATATTCTACGCTTCTTTTTTCAGCAGTCTCAGTCAAAAAAACTTACGCATGAGCTGCTTCGGTTATTGCATTATCTCCACTTTTATAATAAGATACTAGTATACATGAAAACGGCTACATTAAAATATCTACTCATAACGATTAACTCATGACAACATGATCAGAACGACAAAAGGAGCGAATACAATGGCAAACGTATTAACATTAGGTGAGATTCTACTCAGGCTCTCAACACCGACAGGGACACGACTCTCAACCGCAAAACAACTCGATTTAAATTATGGCGGCGCTGAAGCAAACACTGCCATCTCACTTTCGATCTTCGGGCATAAGACAACGTTTGTGACCCGCTTACCCGACCATGCCTTAACCCTTGGGATGATGCGTTATTTACGTGGTCTTGGTGTGAATACCCAGTCAATCATTAAAGGCGGGAAAAAAGTGGGCAGTTACTTTTTAGATGTCGGCGTAGGCCAACGCGCCTCAGAAGTCATCTATGACCGGACAGGCTCTGCCTTTAGTGAATTGACTGATACCATGATTGATTTGGATGCACTCGTTGGTGGCTATGATTTGATACATTTAACCGGCATCACACCCGCCTTATCAGAATCGCTACAAGTCTTAACGCTTAAACTGATGAAAAAGGCGAAGGAACAAAACATTCCAGTGAGCTTTGACTTTAACTTTAGACAAACACTCTGGTCTATAGAAGAAGCGCGTTTATTTTTCACTGAAGCGATGCCATATATGACCCACGCCTCACTGAGTCCGTGGGATATGACCCATCTTCTTGGTTACGATGACTTAACTGCATCTGACCGACACGCGGACACACTCAGTACGTGTTATAAACGCTTAATCACTGATTACCCAAATATCCAAACGGTGTATGCGACAAAACGCCTCAGTCCGTCCGCTTCTAACAACGATTTAACCGGGTATTTCTATACAAATGGCACACTTTACTCATCTAAGACGTATACGGTTGACCCGATTATTGACCGTGTGGGCGGCGGCGATGCATTTGCGTCTGGTATTTTACACGGGATCCTTTCTCAATTTGAACCAGACAAAACGGTTACCTTCGCAACGCAAGCATCAGTACTGAAACACTATATCTCAGGTGATGCGAACCTTGTCACAGAACAAGATGTGCTTGACGTGATGACCCACGGAGCGCAGATTAAAAGATAATAGCTCACTTATACAGCGAGAACTTCCTCGCTGTTTTTTGTTTTTTTAACTGATGCTGTCATACAATGGCTGACAAATCCATCAAATAACGGTACAATAACTAAAAATACCGTTAAAGGACGGATGACATGACACTCAAATCACACTATAACTTTAAACACATCATCACGTTAACAGATGCTCTCGTCATTTTGATGTTACTCATCATTTCTTTCACGCCACTCGCTATCTTTCACTACAGCTATGCCCAATCTGCGAATGATGACGTGGTTGCTTATATTTCTATTGACGGTGAAGTGGTTGATGCGTTTACTTTAAGCGAATCAACACCACATGAACTGAAAACGTATTACCCTGCGGATAATCAATACAACATCATCGAAGTGGATGGTACCCGGATTCGAGTAAAAGAAGATAATTCTCCCGACCAGATTGCGGTCAAAACCGGTTGGATCTCACGTCCTGGTGAGACAAGTATTTGTTTGCCACATAAATTGATGATCGACATTCGCGGTGAATCCCGTACAGAAGCTCCTGCTGATATTAACGCCTACTAACAGGAAATATTAGTTTCTATACTTAAATTAATAAAAAATTTAAAAAATTCCGAGTAATCACTTGACGAATGTGCAGAAGTTCACTATAATCCATACTAACAACTTAAAACTCTTATTAAGAGTGGCTGAGGGAATAGGCCCTGCGACGCCCGGCAACCCCTGCATATGCAGAAAGGTGCTAAATCCTACAGATGTGATATCTGAGAGATAAGAGGAGGACACGCACGGTTCACACCCTCTTCTTATTCTCTAAAGAAGTGGGTGTTTTTTGTTTCACCCATAACCTTTTGCTTCCATGTCGCTATTATATTCAGAATTTACAAATAATTTAACTATTCTTAAGGAGGAATTACTTATGACACACAACCCATTTCACTTTCAAGGTGCCGAAACCCAACTGATTCACGCTGGCCAACAGACCGATCCAGCGACAGGTGCTGTCGCTGTTCCGATTTACCAAACAACCGCTTTTTCATTCAAAGACACAGAACATGCGCAAAACCTTTTCGCCTTAAAAGAACCTGGCAATATATATTCACGGATTATGAATCCAACCGTTGATGCCTTTGAACAACGGATTGCGGCATTAGAAGATGGCGTCGCGGCCGTCGGTGTTGCTTCAGGCATGTCAGCGATTACCTTGGCCATTTTAAACGTCGCAGAAGCAGGTGATGAAATCATTACCGATAGTAACCTCTACGGCGGGACCTATAACTTATTCTCACGGACATTACCGAAATACGGCATTAACGTCATCTTTGTTGATGGGACCGATCCAAAAAACTTTGAACAAGCGATTACCGCCAAAACAAAAGCCATTTTTGCCGAAACCATCACCAACCCATCACTCAACGTCTTTGATATTGAAGCGGTCAGTGACATTGCCCATAGCTATGACGTGCCCCTCATTATTGACAACACCTTTGCGACACCTTACGGTGCTAAACCACTCACTTTTGGCGCAGATATTGTCGTTCACTCTGCCACGAAATGGATTGGTGGCCACGGCACATCAATGGGTGGTGTCGTCGTCGATGGCGGTCGCTTCAATTGGAATAACGCCCGCTTTAAAGGATTTACTGAGCCTGATGAATCGTACCACGGCATTCGTTACGGCATTGACGCCGGACCAGCGGCTTTTGCGATTAAGTTACGTGTCCAATTGTTGCGTGACATCGGTCCGTCACTCAGCCCGCAAAATGCGTTTAACTTACTACAAGGCCTAGAAACTTTGAACTTGCGGATTAAACGCTATCATGAAAACACGACACGTGTCGCTGATTATTTAAATAACCACCCTCAAGTCGAATGGGTCAACTACCCAGGAAACGACAATCATCCAGGACACGCACTCGCGGATAAATACTTGATTGATTATTACGGCTCGGTCATTACTTTCGGTATTAAAGGTGACCGTGAGACCGGTCGACAAGTGATTGACAATGTCAACCTGTTTTATCATGTTGCCAATGTCGGTGATGCGAAGTCACTGATTATTCATCCAGCATCAACAACTCACCAACAGTTATCCGCTGAAGGCTTAGTAAAAGCGGGTGTATCAGAACAATTAATCCGACTGTCAATTGGCCTTGAAACATATCAAGACATTATTGCCGACTTAGACCAAGCGATCGCGAAGGCAACAGGGACAGAACCTACCCTAACATCGTCAACAGACGATGCCGTCTACTGGGCGCTTCACTCACCATTTGCGCGTGAAGATGGCTTACGTCCAAAAGAGATTGTCGTCGTTGGTGATGCGACCAAACACGGTTGTTTAACAAAAATCAAAAAATTAGGCTTCCACTATAAAACGTTTGCCGAACAAACTGACAATATTGATATTCTGTTTGTGACAGAACCAGATCAATTGGATGAGATTCCACGTCATGCGAAAATCGTCTGGTTTAAAACAAAAGAAGATTACGAAGCATTAAAACAACAAGCATTAGATAACAATCAAGTTGTCGTTGAAGGGGCATGTCTTTTTGGTACCGCCAATAAGATCCGCTTAAACCCGCGCCGTGATTAATAACGCCAACGGACATTTCTAATACTTTCGACTCGCTTTTATATGCTTGAGCTGTCACTTTAACAGCTCAAGCTTTTTTTCTTGTCATTTTTTTGTTTAATTGGTTATTGAAACGATGGCTTTGGACTACTATAATAAGAAAGCCCCTTGTTTTAAAACCACCAATAAGGGAATATGACAAAAAGAACGCTATTTTAAGGATGGATGTCTTATGAGTTATCACCGCAAGAAACTACTCATCATTATATTAGTCAGTCTCATCGTGGCCTCAAGTATCGCTTTCTTTATTTTCAGGCCTCTGCCGATCTATGAGACAACCTCGATTCAGCCTGAAGAGGAAAATATTCAGGCGGTGATTAATCAAGTCGATGAAAAGGATGAAGAGGTACAATCAAATGCGACCGATTTATCACTTGACTTAAAAACAGCGGTTGAAGAAACGTTAAAAATCTTCACCCGAACCGATGTCAGAATCACAGCCTTAGGTGATTCTCTCACGCAAGGCGTTGGTGATGAAACAAATAATGAAGGTTATATCGGTGTCTTAAATAACTACTTTGATCAAACGGACACTAGAATAGACATTGAAAACTTTGGAAAGCGAGGCAATCGAACCGATCAATTACTCACTCGATTGACCGAAGAAGAAGCGATCATCGATTCCGTTGAAGAAGCTGACATAGTCCTCATCACGATTGGAGCTAATGATTTAATGCAAGTGGTGAAAAACAACGCGCTGAATTTAAACCTAGATGTGTTTAACGAAGAGGAACAAGCCTTTGAGGTACGTCTCACCGAGATTATCGAGACGATTAACGGGTATAACCCAGAAGCAGAGATTTACTTACTCGGCTTTTTCAATCCGTTTCTCGGTTACTTTGATAATGTAATTGCCTTAAATGACATCTTAACCTCGTGGAATCAAACTGGCAAACGTGTGATTGAATCTTTCCCAAATGGGCATCATATTGATTTATACGATCTGTTTGCGCTCAAAGATATTTCATTACTTGCCGATGACAACTTCCACCCAAATCAGACAGGTTACACGTTAATCGGCGCCCGGGTGTATAACCATATTAAACAAACGATCGAGCCCTTAACAACTGAGATGAATAGTGAGAATGAATCAACCGAATCGTAACCGAGACGGACTGTAGAATGGACTGATGATAGTGAAAGAAAGTATAGCCAATTCAATAAAGAAAATGACGACATGGCAACGGCGCTTTATATTACTCGCCGTTATTAACGGGGGGTTACTCGTCACCTTCCTAGTGTTTCTCCTTGCGACACCGCCTGAATCTGACCAGTTACCTGACCCAACTTTCCAAGAGGAAGTAGGCGCTAAGTTCACGGTAGAAACAACGAAACGCGACTTAAACGACTTAATTAATACGTATATTAACCAAGTACTAAAAACGAACCAAGCGAATTTTGATGTCATCGTTGATGAAGATATCGAGCTAAACGGCGAACTGTTTGCCTTTGGTGTTCCGATTCCGCTTCAAGTCAAGATGGATCCTGTCGTGATGGACAACGGCGATCTTGTGTTAAAGATGAACAATCTCTCACTCGGGTTACTTGATTTGCCACGGGGACGGATTCTTCATTATATTAACCGGCAAGTCGAAACACCAGACTGGCTTTATTTTGATTCAGAGAATGAACAAATTTATTTAGCGGCCACCTCGATTGAGGTTGACAGTAATCTTCGCTTTAGAGTCGATGCGCTTGATTTATCAACTGATTCCATTATCTTTACCTTTACCGTCCCAAAAAGTGGCGTAGACCAAGAGGGAGACACTACCTCCGCTGATAGCTAGCCTTAACTAAAAAAACAGCTGCTTCTTTAGAAGTCGGCTGTTTTTTACATTTCTCTGTCTATTTTTAAATGGAAAATATAAAAACCAATCTGAACGAGACAGATTGGTTTAGGTATAAGTTATATAATAGCAAGTCTTGATGTTGATTCATATTAACCAAATATCACAATATAATTAACTCATGCGAAAGAATGAGCGAATCGGTAAACGAAATTTCCGTCGTTTATCTGGTAACTGTAAATATTCTTGTAGCGTACCGATATAGACAAGTTCTAACTTGTCCCACTGCCTTAAGTCATCTGGACGGGTTAAGCCAGCTTGTTTATCTTTCGGATACAAATCAATTGCTTGTAGCATCGTCGCGACAAACTGAGAACAGAAATAAGCATGGGTTCGTTTTACTTCGTAATTAATAAAGAACCCGAATAAACCAATAAAGTTATAACGGTATAAGTGCTGCATCGACTCAATCATTTGTAAGTGTTGTCGTAAAGCTAAATATTGATCATTAGAAATTTCTAACTCATATACGGCACACATCGATTGATTAAAAAATGGTTCCGTCACAGCTTCCCTAACAAAGCCACCAATAAACGGATTATATGGGCGTTTCCGACCAAAGCTATAGACTTCACTTAACTCTTTGTCGAAGGCAATTGAGACATGATTTAAATTCGTTTTTGTGTATAAATCAATCGCCTTAGATAATAATGTGCCTGTCGATAAAAATAATAAATAGATCGTACGTGTCTCTTTCATAGTTGCCCCCTTTCTTTCTTACTACTTAGACACTATCAACAAGTAAAAAGTTACATTGCTTACGATGAAAAAAGTCAATGATTGATAAAGTGACCTCTATCATGTATTCTCAGTATAGCATGAAACGTTCAAAATTAAGTCTTTTTTATACAATTTTCCAGTCAACAAAACATCTGTCTATTCGACAATCAAACTTAACTAGAATTGGAGGTTTTTTTAGTGCAGCGCATACTTATTCTCGGTAGCCCCGGGACTGGTAAAAGTACTCTCGCCCGTGAGCTTAATCATATACTACAACTTCCTCTTTATCATTTAGATCAGCTGTTCTTTGAAACGGATTGGGTCATCAATGAGGCTAAGTTCAACCAACAACTACAAGCCGTACTAAACCAAGACCAATGGATCATCGACGGCAATTACGCTGCTTCTTTACCTAATCGATTAACACGAGCCGATGCGGTCATTTACTTAGACTACCCGACACCGGTTGCGCTCTCAGGTGTCATTAAACGCTACTTCCAATATAAACATACGACTCGCCCTGATATGGCACCAGGCTGTACAGAACAGCTTCAACCCTCATTTCTTTGGTATGTCTTTAGCTTTAAATGGAAGAAAAGAAAGCAGACACTAAAATCTTTAACGTCAGCGAATATTCCGGTCTATTTCTTCCATTCACGTAAAGAAACAGCCACTTTTCTCCAAACACTGACAAACTAATTTTCGCTAATTTTATCCATCTTTTTTACTCTTGATTTGGACTTTTCTAAGTTTCTTTAACCCTTAGTATATTAACGAAAGCATTAAAAAATCTGGAGGATTTCCTCCAGATTTAAAAACCAAAGATTGCTGTTGATATCCCCGCATAAGCGAACAGTAACAGGATGGCGACAACGACCCCTGTCCCACTCACACCACCGTGCTCGCGGTAGGCTTCCTTGGATAAATGATCATACTGTAGTTCGGCCAACTTTTTTCTTACATGTTGATAATAGAGTGCATTTCCTTTCATGCCTAAGTAAAAGTAGATGGCAAATGGTAGTAAGTTACTAAGCGCATAAATCCCTGTCATGGCTGCCACAAAATCAATGAGGAAAAACAAACCGATCAGGATTAATACTTCCCGGTACATCTTGCGATAACCAAGCCAAAACAACCCGACAAAAAAACTCGCCCAGTTCCAGCCTGCCTTCATATCCGGCTGTGATGACATCGACCACTTTTGATCATAAAAGTGATAGCGCGTATCAACAAACGCTTGCCAATTCGCTTGTTTATGCAACGGTTTTGTTTGATTTTCGGATTCACTCACAACGACTTTTTCATCATTTTCATCCGCTTGTTTGCTTGATGAAACATCATCAGCTTTAAAGTACTCCTCTATATTCACCCCACACGTCGGACAAAAGACGGCCGTGTTAGGTGCTTCGTTTCCACAATGTGGACAAAACATAACAATCACTCCTTCTTTTTAGCGTTTGATTCCCCTTACGCTTTCTAAGAGGTCGAAGCAATGTCACTCTTTTTTGGCTGACGCATCATAAAGTTGAAGATGAAGGCTAAGGCTGGAAAAATCAGCATCATCAGTAAAATCGGACGGTAACTGCCAAACATATCAAAGACAAAACCAAACGGTAATGGCCCTAGTGATGAGGCGATGACGGTCGCCGTTGATGACACACCGTTAATCGCCCCAATATAGCGACGGCCAAAATAAGCTGGCCAGATCGCTTTTAGTGTAATCCGTTCTAATCCACCACCAATCCCCCATAACAAGCCAAAGACAAGGGCGATCGTATTGGATGTTAATACCGTCAACAACAATAATAACACGATTTCAATACCAAACACGGCCATCAATATATAACGCGAATCAATCCGGTCAAAGATAAACCCTGACATAAATGACATCGGAATACCGACAAAGGCCATCATACTTAAAATAATCGCGGCCATCTCAATCGTTAAACCTTGTGATTTAAAAATTGAGGCAATATGTAAAGTAATCCCGGTATTGATCATTGCTGGAACTGCAACAGAAAAAAGAATAAACCAAAACGCCTTCGTTTTCATTGCTTCTGCTAAGGTCCAATCTACTTCATTAATTTCAATCGTTGGCCCCGTTGATATTACTGGTTTTGTTACGACACCATCGGGTTCAAGTCCGATATCTTCTGGACGGTTTCTAACAAAGATTAAACTGATTGGCACAAACACAACGAGAATGAGCACCGACCAAAATCGCCACGCAAACGACCAATCAAATGCTCCGATTAATTGGGCATTAATAATCGGGAATAAGGCAGAAGATATAAAGCCACCAAGTGACATTAAGCTAAATGCGAGGCCTCTTTTTTTGATAAACCACTGGGCCACAAGGGTATTAGGAATAAGCGTCATACTACCTTGACCTAGTAAGCGGATTAAAAAGAACCCAAAAAATAGCATCGGTAAACTCGTGACAAAGCTATTAAACATCAAGGCGCCTGAAAATAGTACCCCAATCGTGACCATCATTAATCGTTGACCAAAACGGTCAATAAACCTTCCAACAAACATCATAATGATCCCAGCAGAGAAGGTGGCCATCGAATAAATGCCCGATACTTCAGTACGTGACCAATTAAAATCGGCAATTAATCGATCGATAAACATTGAATTTGAATACGTTTGGCCAGGTCCGGAGAAAAATACCCCAATGGCTGCGACAACAACCATGACCCACCCATAAAATAGTGGTTGTTTTTGTTTTTTCATTATAACTCCCCTCATGACTTCCCTATCTATTTGTTGCTTTTATAAACCATTCCTTTTATCATACCGAAATCTCCACTACTTTTGAAGGCGATCTGGTTATTTTGTCGGGATTTATCGCTATGATCATTATTAAACTTCCAAAAAAGAAAAACCTCCTTAAGGAAGGAGGCCTTACTTGTTATCTGTATGTTGAATATCGACCATCGCTTGATGGGCTTCAGCGTAGTATTCTGCGGCTAGTTTGTATTTACGGTTGTTGTAATAATAGTCACCTAGTAGCCTTACATACCCAGCATAAGCAATATAGAGTTTACGCGATTTAAAGTACGGAATCACTTCTTTCACAAGTAATTTTTCAAACTGCTTAGTAAAACCATATAAGACAAAACGCAATACTTTTACTTGATAAACATAACGCGGTGGCATATTTTTTTCTGTTTTTAATAGTGTGTCAGCTTTCTCTAGCCAGTCTTTGGCAAGGTCTTCGTTATCACATTGAATGTACGTCTTCACATGGCCAAGTATCGCGATCAGTTCTTGTACACTGAATTGATGTTTCACTAACTCATAAGCCTTTGAGTAGTAACGAATCGCTTGGGTTGGCATTTTTAAGTCATGGAACAATTCTCCGATGGCTTCATAGACGCGGAATAAAATCGCATCGCTCGACAGGCGTTTGCCTAGACCTTCTGCCAGTTCAAACTGTTTTAAAGCTTCATCCATCTCTCTAATTCGTTTATAGTTCACACCTTTTAAAATATGACACTTAGCCGCGCGTTCTAATCGGTAGTGATCACGGTAATAAATAAGCGCACGTTCCGCATACACAGACGCGTGATAAGAATAATGGAGAACCGTTGCTGTTTTAGCCACATGATAAATGAGATCATAATACTCTTCACTTTCTCCTTTAAACACATCACTGTATAGTCTTTCTGCTTCTTGAAAATGCAAAAATGCTTTTTCATAGCTAGATTCTGCGTATTCAAAATGAGCTTTGAATTTTAACCAATAATACGTTTCTTTTTCAGAAAAGTGTTTTTGATCTTGTTTTAATAATTTCAGTTTGCGTTTAGCTTTATCTGTTTGGTTCGTTAAGACAAAATAATAGAGCGTATGTAATTTAACTAACCAAAACAAATCAGCATCAATCACTTTTTCTATGTTCGTTTGAATAGCTTGATACAAATCATGAGCGAGGACAAGATCACGTTTTAACAGACTATCCATCCAACGCATCACGTCGTTAGCGATATCTTCATCAACCACTTTTTCAGGGCTAATCCCTAAACGTTCACATAACTTTCTCACCGCTTCTGGATTTGGGTCGGCGGCATTGCGTTCGATTTTTGAAAGATAAGAGACTGAGACAATCCCTTTTGCGAGTTCTTCTTGTGTTAAGTCGTGCTTGATACGAAAATATTTTATTTTTTCTCCGATACCATCTGACATAGCTTCACCCCTTATCTTTCCTTATTTTACACAAATTTATGACTTTAGTCACCAATATTTTGGAACATTTTTAGATTTGTTCTCAAAAATCGATCATTTTAATCAAAAAACACGCTTAAAAATCGGTAATTTATACTGATTGCGATAATCTCACCCTTTTTAACCCATAATCCGTTAATGATGATCGTCTACTTCCGCTCTTTTTCTTACATTTACATTTAATTTTTCATGCTTATATTACTCATTTTCGCATCAAGTAAACAATCGTTTCTTATATTTAAGCTATTAATATTGACTAACAGACAGGAATCATCTAAAGTAGGCTCTATGAGCTTAATGATGGAGGAATGCACGGATGTTACAAGCAACAAATGTAAGTTTGCAATTTGATGATAAAAAATTATTTGAAGATGTGAATATTAAATTCACACCAGGCAATTGTTATGGATTAATCGGCGCGAATGGTGCCGGTAAATCAACGTTTCTAAGAGTCCTTTCAGGTGAAGTTGAACCTCAAAGTGGTCACGTTTCACTCGGAAAAGACGAGCGATTAGCCGTCTTAAAACAGGATCACTTCGCCTATGAAAGTTACCCAGTGACTGAAACGGTGATTATGGGACATAAACGTCTACATGAAGTGATGAAAGAAAAAGATGCGATTTATGCAAAAGACCCATTCACTGAAGACGATGGTATGAAAGCGGCTGAACTTGAAGGTGAGTTTGCGGAAATGAACGGTTGGGAAGCCGAATCAGACGCGCAAATTTTACTTAAAGGTCTTGGCATTCATGAAGACTTACACGATAAATTAATGAGTGATTTATCTGGTTCAGAAAAAGTAAAAGTTTTACTTGCCCAGGCTCTATTTGGTACGCCTGATATTTTACTACTCGATGAGCCGACCAACCACTTGGACATTCAAGCAATTCAGTGGTTAGAAGAATTTCTAATTAATTTTGAGAACACAGTCATCGTTGTTTCCCACGACCGTCACTTCTTAAACAAAATTTGTACCCATATTGCTGATGTTGATTTTGGTAAAATTGAGTTGTATGTCGGTAACTATGATTTCTGGTACGAATCAAGCCAACTTGCCTTGCAAATGGCACAAGATCAAAACAAGAAAAAAGAAGAAAAAATTAAAGAACTACAAAACTTTATTGCTCGCTTTAGCGCGAACGCATCAAAGTCAAAACAAGCAACGTCTCGTAAGAAGATGTTGGATAATATTTCTCTTGAAGATATTAAACCATCGTCACGTCGTTACCCTTATGTCGCCTTTAAACCAGAACGCGAAATTGGAAATGATTTATTGAAAGTAGAAAACCTTTCAAAAACAGTCGATGGCGTCAAAGTATTAGATAACGTGAGTTTTACCCTTAACCGCGATGATAAAGTTGCCTTTATCGGTAAAAACGAGCTAGCTAAAACAACCTTATTTGATATTTTAATGGGAAAACAAGAAGCTGATAGTGGCTCGTTCACTTGGGGTGTTACAACCTCACAAGCTTACTTCCCGAAAGACAACAGTGAGTTCTTTGAAAATAATGATCTCACGCTTGTTGAATGGTTACGTCAATATTCACCAGAAGACCAGACAGAAACATTCTTACGTGGTTTCCTCGGCCGTATGTTGTTTAGCGGCGAAGAAGCCTTAAAAAAAGCAAAAGTCTTATCCGGTGGAGAAAAAGTACGTTGTATGTTAGCAAAAATGATGTTATCAAGCGCCAACGTCCTTGTGCTTGATGAACCAACGAACCACTTAGACTTAGAATCAATCACCAGTGTCAACAATGGTTTAATCAACTTTAAAGGTTCACTATTATTCACTTCACATGACCATCAGTTTATTAACAGTATCGCCAATCGTCTGATTGAAATCACGCCACAAGGTGTGATCGATAAAGAGATGAGTTATGATGAGTATGTGACCGATCAAAAACTACAAAAACAGATTGCCGCTATGTATGCGTAAATCATTAAAAGAGCCTTCGGGCTCTTTTTTTATTTTTAAACCACGCTCATTATCACTCTCACAATGATCTCCCTCACTATCATACCAAGGCTTTTATCACATGACGGACGTTTGAGAATCGACATCATCTCAACTCCTACACTGTAACAATCTTACTATTTACCCTTATAGATGAATATTTTTTTCTCGTACGGGTATAAGAATAACGTTGATGATATCATACGATAAGCCACAATCACTTTCCTTTTTTTACTTATAATGTGAACAAATCAACACATGAATGTGTGAACTTTTTGTGAATTTACTTATAGGTGGTGAGAAAAACCCTATCCTATCAACATTCTTAAAAATAGTTTGTGAAAAAACATTCAAACTCTTGTCGCATTTCAAACAAAGTAGTATAATAAGTTTGTAAAAGAAATCACAAACACTTTCCCTCACATTATTTAGAGGGTTTCGTTTTTCAACCACTTGTGATTAAAAATACAAACATAAACCATTTATACTAAACAACACGAAAAATAATAAAAAATTATTGGAGGAATGAAAAATGAAAGTAGCAGTAATTGGATGTACACACGCAGGAACAGCCGCCATTAAAAACACGTTGGAGTTATACCCGGATGCTGAGATCCATGTATTCGAACGCAATGATAACGTCTCTTTCTTATCTTGCGGGATTGCCCTTTATGTCGGTGGCGTCGTTGACGATGCGCAATCACTGTTCTACGCATCAGTAGAAGGTTTTGAAGACAAAGGTGTTCATATGCATATGGAACACGAAGTTGTCACCGTTGATGTTGAACAAAAACAACTGGAAGCAAAAGATTTAAAGACAGATGACTTTACGATTCATAGCTATGACAAACTGATTGTCACAACCGGTTCTTGGCCAATCACACCACCATTCCCTGGTCTTGATTTAGACAATGTTGTGCTATGTAAAAACTATGATCACGCGAAAGAAATTATCCGTCGTTCAGAAGACGTTCAAAAAGTAACCGTTGTTGGTGGTGGCTATATCGGTGTTGAACTTGTTGAAGCGTTTGAAGAAAACGGTAAAGACGTTACGTTAATTGATGCGGAAACCCGCATTTTAAACCGTTACCTTGACCAAGCTTTCACGGATCCTGTTGAAGCAACACTACGTGAAAAAGGTGTAGAACTCCGCCTACAAGAACTCGTAAAAAGCTTTGAAGGTACAGATAAAGTGGAGCGCGTCGTAACCGATAAAGGTGAAGTAGAAGCTGAACTTGTTGTATTATGTATCGGCTTCCGTCCAAACACAGACCTATTTAAAGATCAATTAAACATGTTACCAAATGGTGCGATTGTGATTGATGAATATATGCAAACGAGCGTAAAAGATGTTTACGCGGCAGGTGACTGTTGTGCGGTGCCTTATAACCCAACGAAAAAAGCGCAGTACATTCCACTCGCAACTAACGCGGTGAGAATGGGGACACTTGTGGCACAAAACTTAGTCAAACCAACCTTGAAGCACCCAGGCACACAAGGAACGTCAGGCCTTAAGTTATACAACCACCACCTAGGTTCATCAGGTCTTACTGAAGGTGCCGCAAAAATGAATGACATGGAAATTGGTGTTGCTTACTATGAAGATACGTATCGTCCTGATTTCATGCCAGAAAACAGCATCATTAAATTAAAACTTGTTTATGATAAACACACCCACCGTGTTCTTGGTACCCAGGTTATTTCAGATACTGACCTTACGCAAGTTGTTAATACTGTTTCTGTTGCGATTTCTCGTGACATGACGATTGAAGAATTAGCTCTAACTGACTTCTTCTTCCAACCACACTTTAATAAGCCTGTTAACTACTTAAACCAAGTAGCATTAAATGCGATGGCAAACGAAGCTAAATAAGGTTTCCCTACTCTTTTATATAAACGAAAAACAAGCGTCCGCTTATGGGCGCTTGTTTTTTTGTTTCAATATTTAAATGTCATCATGACTGCTTACTTGCCTCAATCAACGCCTTAATTACGTCTTTTTCGCCGTCATAGAAAGCTTTGACGATCCGGCTCCCAACGACTACTCCATCACAATGATGGGATAGACTTTTCACCTGTTCTTCAGATGAGACACCAAACCCTGCTAGCACCGGTGTTGCGGCTCCCTCTTTTAACTTAGCTAAATACTGATGCACACGGTCCGTAAACGTTTGACGTTCACCGGTTGTCCCAGTTACGGTCACCGCATATAAAAAGCCTTCTGTCCGCTTTTTCAACTCTTCTTGACGTTCAGCTGGGCTCGTAAGCGCGACAAGTCGAATAAGCGCTAAGTCATGTTGACCGAACACATCTGTCACCATCTGTTCTTCTTCCATCGGTAAGTCTGGTACGATCAGACCACTCACTCCTGATTCGACACATGCCTTCGCAAAAGCTTCAATACCGTAGTGGTAGACCGGGTTCATATACGTCATTAAAATGATAGGAATATGTCTATCTTTTGACTGTTTTAATGTATCAAATACCCCTTGAACCGTTGTGCCACTCTTAAGAGCGCGGATGCCTGCTTGCTGAATCGTTTCACCGTCTGCGACCGGGTCAGAGAACGGGAGACCGAGTTCAATCGCACTGGCCCCACAGTCTTCTAAAAACTGAATCCGTTCGTTTAAGACGTCAAGCCCGCCGTCACCTGCCATAATATAAGGCACAAACAATTTATCGCCTCGGTCAAGAATTTGTTTGAAACGTGTGTCTAATTGTTGTTTACTCATTGTTTTGACCCCCTAATACCGCCTTCACCGTCTCAACATCTTTATCACCGCGTCCTGATAAACAAACGACAATCGATTGGTCTTTTTCCATCGATTTTACGAGCTCAGGTAAATACCCGATCGCATGCGCACTCTCAAGTGCCGGGATGATGCCTTCTGTTTCAGATAAGAGCTTAAGACCAAACAAAGCATCTTCATCGGTGGCAGAAACATACTCAACGCGGTTAATGTCTTTTAAGTGGGCGTGCTCTGGTCCAATTCCGGGGTAATCGAGTCCTGCCGAAATAGAGTCTGCTTCTGTGATTTGCCCGTCACCATCTTGGAGTAAGTACGTCATCGTGCCGTGTAAGACCCCAACACTGCCACCGGTAAGCGTCGCCGCATGTTTGCCTGTCGCAACCCCGTGACCACCTGCTTCAACACCGTACATCTTCACCGACGTATCATCCACAAACGGATAAAACATCCCCATCGCATTACTCCCGCCACCGATACAGGCAATCAGCGCATCGGGGAGTGTGCCGGTTTTGTCTTTAAATTGTTGTTTTGTCTCCCGACCAATCATGCTTTGAAAATCTCTGACGATTTGGGGGAATGGGTGTGGACCAACGACTGAACCGATAATGTAGTGGGTATCCTCGACATGGCTAACCCAGTAACGCAAAGCCTCATTGACCGCATCTTTTAACGTCGCACTACCGTGATGGACCGCTTCTACTTTTGCCCCAAGGAGTTCCATCCGGAACACATTGAGTTTCTGGCGTTTAATATCCTCCGCGCCCATAAAGACGATGCATTCAAGACCGAGTAAGGCACAGGCGGTGGCGGTAGCGACCCCGTGTTGACCTGCCCCTGTTTCTGCCACAACTTTCTTTTTCCCCATATGTTTGGTGAGTAACGCTTGACCTAGGGCATTATTAATTTTATGGGCACCGGTATGATTCAAATCTTCCCGCTTTAAATAAATCTTTGCCCCGCCCAATTTTTCCGTTAAGCGTTCCGCATAATAAAGTGGGGTTTCTCTTCCGACATAATCTTTTAAATAATAGTGAAACGTCTCTAAAAAGTCTTTGTCATCCTTAATCTCATTATAAGCAGCTTCTAATTCAAGGACCGCTGGCATCAGTGTTTCTGGGACGAATCTTCCGCCGAACTGACCGAAATGTCCTGATTCATTTGGTTGTTGATACATATTTTTCCCTACCCTTCGCTTTGTCGATAAAAGCTGTTATTTTTTGATGATCTTTTTTCCCGTCTGTTTCAACGCCACTAGAGACGTCAAAGCCACTGATCGCTGTTAGTCGTTTGGCTACATTTAGATTGTCTACGTTGAGTCCTCCCGCAAGTAGGAGTGGGGTCGTTAGCTTCGTCTCAGATAGCCACGCCCAATCAAACGTCTCACCCGAACCTGGCATCGGACCATCAACAAGGACATACACACATATCTCGTCATACGCTGTTAGCTGGGTGACGTCTTCTTTTGTTGTTAACGTTAACGCCTTGACTACAGGGATACTGTAGTCTTTTATTTCCGCTAGTGTTTCACTGCCATGAAGCTGGACGTAATCAAGACCAACGTCACGTGCTATTTGTTCAACGGTGTCTTTCGGGTAATCAACGAACACACCGACAGTTTTAATTGACGTTTCCAGTGATTGAATAATCGTTTTTGCGGCTTTTGGTGTGACCTGGCGTTTACTTTCTGCGAATACAAAGCCGATAAAGTCAGCGCCTGATTGTTCAACGACGCGCGCCGTCTCACTATCTGTCACCCCGCAAATTTTTACAAGCGGTAGGTTATTCATTTAAAAACGCCCCAATCATCTGTTTGGGATCATGTGTCATTAACGTTTCACCGACTAACACACCTGAAGCACCAGCACGTTTAACGGTTAAAACATCCTCCGCTTCTTTCATCCCACTTTCACTAATGATGTGGACCCCTTTTAAATCAATCGTCTGCATTAAGTCAAGGGTTTGATTAATCGATGTCGTAAATGTTTTCAAGTTGCGGTTGTTAATGCCGATGAGCGGACACCCAAGTGCTAGAGCTGTCTTAAGTTCTTCTTGGTCATGTACTTCAACTAATACTTCTAGACCAAGTTCAGTCGCATAGTGATACAAGTCTTTAAGCGCTTCGTCTGTCAGTGCACTAACAATAAGTAAGACCACATCAGCTCCGAATTGATAGGCGAGGTCAAGTTGTACAGGATCAATAATAAATTCTTTATTTAAGACCGGAATATTGACCGCTTGTTTGACGGCGATTAAATCATCGATGGACCCTTTAAAATATGGCTGATCCGTTAAAACTGAAATCATCCCTGCCCCATATTGTTCATATGTTTTCGCTTGGGTAACAGGGTCGAGCGTATCATTGATGATTCCTTTTGATGGTGACGCTCGTTTAAACTCAGCAATCACTTGAAAAGGTTGTGTCTGAAACTGATCAAGAAATGAGACGAGTGGGACTGTCCGTTTTTTATTTGGTTCCAGTGTTTGTTTCAATGTTTTCACTTCTTGTTTTTTCGTTTCGATAATCTCAGTTAAAATGCTCATTTTGCCACCTCTTGTTCCTTACTATAAGCAATCATTGTCTCTAACTTCTTAAGTGCATGGCCTTGATCAATACTTTCTTTCGCAAGAGCCACACCTTCTTTCATTGTTTGTGCCGTACCATCGGCAAATATTGCTAGAGCCGCATTGAGTAACACGGTATCCCGGTGCGGACCAGGTTCGCCCTCTAAGACACGTCTTAAAATTTCAGCATTCTCCAAGGCATCGCCACCTTTGATGTCACTTGCGTCAACATAGTTTAAGCCAACGTCTGCTGGTGAGATCATAAAAGGCAACAATTCTCCGCCCTCAACCAACACCCCGTGAGTGTCACCATGTAAGGCCGCTTCATCCATATAGTCTGGCCCATTAATGACAACGGCTCGTTTTCTGCCGAGTTGGTGAAGCGTTGCGGCCATTTCCATTAATAAATCACGACGATAAATGCCGACCAGTTGCGTCGTTAACTCGACAGGATTTGTTAGCGGGCCAATTAGGTTGAAGATGGTTGGAATACCAAGTGCTCGTCTGATGCCGGTCACTTGTTTCATCTTCGGATGAACATTTTGCGCAAATAAAAAGGCGATATCATTCAGTTTGAGTAACTCATACGTTTGATCTGGATTTAAGTTAATATTCACGCCGAGCGCTTCTAACACGTCCGCGCTTCCTGTCTTACTTGAAATACTCCGGTTACCATGCTTTGAGACAGTAATGCCAGCACCAGCGACGACGAAGGCACTGGTCGTAGAAATATTAAAGCTCATCGACCCATCCCCACCGGTGCCGCAGTTATCCATCGCCTTCGGTAATGCTTCTGGTAGTAAGACGGCTTGTTCTCTAATCACATTCACTAAACCTGTCAGTTCCGAGACCGCTTCTTTTTTCTGTTTCAGACCGATTAAGAAACCACCAACAGCGGCAGGGTCGGTTGATGCATCAAACATTAATCTTGTCGCTTGTTCCATTTCTGTGATGGTTAAATCTTCGCCTCGGGTAATCTTCTCTAGGTAAGATTTCATTGATTCGGCTCCTCTCTGATTGTCTGAAAGAAATTGTTTAGTAATGTATGACCATCGGTTGTACCGATAGATTCTGGGTGAAACTGCATCCCGTAAATCGGTAACGTGTTATGTTTCAGGGCCATAATCTCATCATCGTCATTTGAGCGCGCGGTGATCGTTAAGCAGTCAGGAAAATCTTTTTCAATTGCGACAAGGGAGTGATAGCGCATCACGTTAATCTCAGCTGGTAAGCCGGTAAATAGGTCGTCACCGTGATGGGTAATCATTGATTGTTTCCCATGCTTCACATGTTTCGCATGACTCACGATACCGCCAAATACTTCAGTGATTGCTTGATGACCGAGACAAATACCAAGGATTGGATATGTCGCGCCAAGCTCCGCAATCACATCTAAACAAATGCCAGAATCTTTCGGTGTCCCGGGACCAGGTGAGAGAATAATCGCTTCTGGGTTTAATTGATTGATTTCCGTTAAAGTAATCGCGTCGTTACGCACAACTTTGACGTCTTCACCTAATTCACTCATATATTGAAACAAGTTATACGTAAACGAATCATAATTATCAATCAGTAATATCATCGCTTAAACACCTCCACTAAAGATTTGGCTTTATTTAATGTTTCTTCATATTCACTTAACGGATCTGAGTCATAGACAATCCCTGCACCTGCTTGGACATAAGCGTGGTTATCTTTAACAACCATTGTCCGAATCGAGAGGGCAAGGTCTAAGTCCCCGTTCATATTAATATAACCACAGGCCCCGCTATAGACCCCGCGTTTTTTCGTTTCAAATTGATTGATCAGCTGCATCGCTTTAATTTTAGGTGCCCCTGAGACGGTACCAGCTGGTAACGTCGCCGTTAAACAGTCGAGACTATCCATTGACCCGTCAAGCGTCGCTCGCACTTCTGAGACGATATGCATCACATGTTCATAGCGCTCAATTGTCATAAACTTCGGTAACGTAATCGAGTGGACTTTCGCAATCCGGCCTAAATCATTTCGACTTAAGTCCACTAACATTTTATGTTCCGCTCGTTCTTTTTCATCGGCTAATAGTTCCCGTGCGAGCGCATCATCTTGTGCCTTCGTCACGCCTCGCTTTCGCGTACCCGCAATTGGATTCGTGACAACCTCACTCCCTCGGACTTGGATCAAGCTCTCTGGTGAGGTGCCAAGGACAACATAAGGACCAAATTGAATGTAATACATATAAGGTGATGGATTACTGATGCGTAATTTCCGGTACAATTCAAAGGGATCGTCGCTGTACTCAGCGACAAGTCGTTGAGATAAGACGATTTGAAAGATGTCCCCGTCAATAATATGTTGTTTTGCTTGTGTCACTTTATCCATAAACGCTTGTTTAGCTAGCGTTGGTTTAAAGGTGATTTGTAACTCCGGTTCTTTTTTGACATCATGCGCTTGTCTAATTTCTGTTTCAAGTTGATCCAACGCTTCGACTAACAGCGCCTCATCACGGTCTTCGGTTAAGTCCACCGCAATTAAGGTGACGGTTTGATTTTTATGATCAAATATAATCACTTCTTGATAAAATAAGAGGTGCACATCTGGCATATCAAGTTCATCTTCTAAGACCTCACCGATATCTTCATAGCCTCTGATCACGTCATAGCCGATATAGCCGATTGCTCCGCCGTAAAATAAATACGGCAACCCTAAGTCGATGCGCGGGATTTCTTGTTTGACTACCTCTATTGGTAGGGTATCAGTCACCTTCGTTGTCTCGCCTGTATGGTGATGGATAATGGTGACTACTTGTTCTTCACCAATCACTTCTTTAAATGGGTTTTGTCCAATGAATGAATACCGCCCCTTTTCACCATGTCCGAGTGAACTTTCTAAAATAAATTTCTTCGTGCCTTTCATCTGTTGGTACACCGTAATCGGGGTGAGCACGTCCCCTGAAAATGTCCGTGTTTTAAATCGCAATAGTTTCTCCTCCTTTTGTCTTCTCGCCTTCATCTCTACTCACTCAACTGATTTCACTTACGTTCTCAACTTTACATCCCCATTCGATTGATTTAATCACGCTTTGATTGGGATAAAAAGATCCCCTTATCCATCACAAAGAATAGATAAGGGGACGATTTATAACAAACCGCGGTACCACCGCCTGTTTAGAGAATATAATCTCTACACTTCCTTGATAACGGAGCATCAACTCCGGCAAGTGAGCTACTCAACTTTCACTCCTGCACTCGAAAGGCCATTCACAACGGGGTTATTACTGATTCACACCCACCATCAGCTCGCTTAAAATAACAGCCGTCACTACTTATCTTTCTCCTCGATTTTTAACTATAAAAATAAAAAGAGGGCCCCGTCCTAAAAGGACGAGTTCCCTCGTTATGCCACCTTAATAAAAAGTCAGACCCATCAGCCTGTGTTTTGTGGTAACGGCAAAACAACACCCGTTAAAGCCTACTCTATACAACGTATATTTCGGTTTAATGCTTTGAAAAGCCCATTCATTTTATCGCTCATCACTGGTTCGCAGCACCCACCAGCTCTCTTTAGATCAGCTTGATAAAACTACTCTTCTTTTCT
The DNA here is from genome assembly GCA_051746745.1 of Bacillota bacterium. GTDB lineage: Bacteria > Bacillota > Bacilli > Bacillales > Amphibacillaceae > Halolactibacillus. The sequence continues at coordinate 44,445 of JBNJFJ010000007.1, forward strand.
TCTTCACGCATCATTTTTTAAGTTACAACTATCTTAGTATGAACCGTGCCGTTTGTCAACAAAGAATAGTGAATTTTCTAAAAATTAATCGATCCCTTTGTCTTATCTGCTTAAGCTCGCTTATATTTCGGTAATGTCTTCCTCAATCCGCTCGCCTAGATGCCGTCCGGGTTGGTCTCGTCTCACCGTTAACGTATCGCCGACGGTTAAGTGTTGCGCCTGAATAGCGGTTTTGTCCGCTGATAGTAAGTAGACACTATCCGCATCTTGAACCGTGACCGATATGGTCTGTTCCTCTGTTTCCAGTTCAATTCTTAAAAACGGTCGGTATTCTTTTTTCACCCGTCCGACGGTGACAAGACGTTCAGTGTCTGGACCTTTCACCGTTAGCACATCACCCGGTGCCACTTCAGCGAGATAGGTCGTTCTATCTTTTTCCTTCACTAGATAATGGTGATACGCCCCCGCATTCACTCTAAATGGTCGTTTCGGATACGTGTCTGTTTCGCGATTTTCCGCCAGGGCTAAGCAATAGCCACTCCCCGTATTCCCAATCCAGACGCCTTCAAGTGGGGCGAGTTCATCAATGAAGTCAAGACAGACCCGTAACCCTTCACCGATTGATGTTATTTTTGTAACCTTTCCTGTCGTCACTGCGTCACTCATAGTAAGACACCCTTTCTGTATCGTGCATGATGATAGTGGAAACATTTTTTACTTTTCAAATACTATCTTATCATATAGAATTAAGAAAGGAATTCAATTTAGGGGGAAAAAGCGGTGCGTCAAGGTTTATTCGTATTGTTTTTGATGTTAATACTCGCGTTTTTTGTGGTCGGTTATCAAGCAGAACAACACAAAGAGTCACACGATGATCAATCGATCATTGTCTCAGCTGAAAACATGAGCGTCTCACCATATGTATAAGTAAGCGGCCGGTCACTTGTGACCGACCGCTTTTCATATCTTCTAGTCAATGGTTTCCTCACAAACATTCACTCTGTATCGCGCGACTCTTCTAATCCGTAACGATGATGACGCCTCTTGTCGGTTGAGCTTTAATTTAATTCAGTGATTCGGGTATCAAGATCGATCCGTGGCATCGCTCTTGGTACTTTTTTAGGGTAACCGAGTTGAATCATCCCGACGAACTTCTCACCTGGTTTGACTTTAATCAGTTCACGGAACGCTTCTGTATCAGTGAGTGGACCTGTTTTCCAAATCATCCCGAGCCCTTTCTCCCAGCCTATTAAACTTAAGTTATGAATAATTAAGCTCGTTGACGCATAGTCTTCTTGACGACGTTTTAATTCATGACTTTCATCCATATACACCATCACATAGACCGGTACTTGATTAAACGTCCCGTAGGCTTTATTAAACGCGCGGTCTTTGTCTTCTCCGGTTTTTCCGCGTGACATAAAGTCACCAGCTAAGTTCGCGAGTTGATCTTTTGTCTCGCCGGTAATAATCGTAAAGCGCCACGGTTGTGTCATTTTATGATTTGGTACCCAGGCTGATGTTTTCAACATCTCTTTTACTAACTCTGTGCTGACAGGTTTATCTTCAAATAATGAGACCGATCGTCTCTCTTTAATCAGTGTTTCAATATCCATCTTCATCCCCACTTTCTTTATGTTATCACCGTCATTATAGCAAAGACTGTTTGAAAAATCAGTTAACTTGCTTAATATGTACCCACTTTAGCTACCATGCATCAGGCTTGATTTAAGGCACACTCAAAAGTCACCCACCTCCCATTAAGTTTTTTTAAACAAAAAATGATTCTCCTCGTTGCATTTCCCCAACCACCGTGATATGATAAACATAGTTAATAAATTAATTTAATTAAGTTTTTATATTCTTCAACTATTCATACTCGAAAGGAATGAACAAACATGAACACAGACACATTAGTAAGCACGTTTGAACGCGTTTTTGGTGAGGGTGGTGACATTCAAACCTTTTTTGCGCCGGGGCGAATCAATCTCATCGGTGAACATACTGATTATAATGGGGGTTACGTCTTCCCTGCCTCCATCTCGTTTGGCACTTATGCCGTTGCCCGTAAGCGTGACGACAACGCGTTACGTTTTTATTCGATGAATTTTGAAGACCTTGGTGTCATCACCAGTTCATTAGATGACTTAAGTTATCAAACGTTAGATAACTGGGCCAACTATCCTAAAGGCATGACGGAAGCTTTTAATACGCACGGTTATACCGTTGATTCAGGCTTTGACGTTCTTTACTTCGGTAATATTCCAAATGGGGCCGGTCTTTCTTCTTCTGCCTCGATTGAACTGGCGACCGGTGTCTTGCTGGAAACGTTATTTGACCTCAAAATTGACCGCGTTGAGATGGTTAAGCTCGGTCAATATGTGGAGAACACCTACATTGGTGTCAATAGCGGGATTATGGATCAATTCGCAATTGGCATGGGGAAAGACAACCATGCGATTCTTCTCGACTGCAATACACTTGAGTATGAATATGCTCCTGTTGAACTCGGGGATTATGTTATTATGATTATGAACACAAATAAACGCCGTGAGCTAGCTGACTCGAAATACAATGAACGACGTAGCGAGTGCGAAAGTGCACTGGCAGACTTACAAACAGAACTTGACATTCAAAGTCTAGGTGATTTGTCAGTTGACGCTTTCGACCAACATCGTCATTTAATTCGCGATGAGACAAAACAAAAACGTGCCCGTCACGCAGTATATGAAAATGCGCGCACAAAAGAAGCCTTTACGAAGCTCCATGAAAAAGACTTAGTCGCCTTTGGCCAGTTACTAAACGGCTCACACGCGTCGCTTCGCGATGACTATGAAGTCACCGGTCTTGAACTCGATACACTGCAAGAAGCTGCCGTTAAACAACCAGGTGTGCTCGGTGCCCGCATGACCGGGGCTGGATTTGGTGGCTGTGCGATAGCGCTCGTTGAAAAAGCACAAGTCGGTACCTTTAAAAGAAATGTGGAAGACATGTACACAGATAAAATTGGTTACGCACCAACATTCTATGAAGCAACGATTGGTGACGGCGCAAAAGCACTATAAATAATAAGTCTAGCAGTTTAGACAACCGTTTTTAATGATATGAATGATGCTAAGGAGGCAAACAAATGAACATTTTAGTATTAGGTGGAGCCGGATATATTGGGTCTCATGCCGTTTATCAATTAGTAGATCAAGGCCATAACGTCAGTGTGGTCGATAACTTACAAACCGGTCACAAGGACGCCATCCATCAAAAGGCCGATTTCTTTGAAGGCGATATCCGTGATTTGGCCTTTATGACCGATGTGTTAACAAAGCAAAACATTGAAGCCGTGATTCATTTTGCGGCCAACTCGCTCGTCGGGGAGTCAATGGAGAATCCATTAAAATATTTTGATAACAACGTCTACGGGACACAAGTCGTCCTCCAAGCGATGCAACAGGCGGGCGTTAAAAATATCGTTTTCTCTTCAACAGCGGCAACTTACGGTGAACCAAGACAAGTCCCGATCACTGAAGACATGCCAACCGTTCCAACAAATACGTATGGTGAAACTAAACTCACGATGGAAAAAATGATGCATTGGTGTGAAAAAGCCTACGGCATCCGTTATGTTTCCCTTCGTTACTTTAACGTGGCTGGTGCGAGAGACGATGCGGCGATTGGTGAAGACCATGACCCAGAAACTCACTTAATCCCGATTGTCTTACAAGTTGCCCTAGACCAGCGAGAACATATTACGATTTACGGTGATGATTATCCAACGGAAGATGGCACGTGTATCCGTGATTACATTCATGTTGAAGACTTAATCGATGCCCATATTTTAGCGGTCAAATATTTATTAGACGGTGGCGACAGTAACATCTTTAACTTAGGTTCTTCTGTCGGTTTCTCAGTTAAACAAATCGTCGATGCGGCTCGCAACGTCACTGGTCATCCGATTGAAGCAAAAATCGGTGAACGCCGGGCAGGTGACCCGTCGACACTTATCGCGTCAAGTGATAAAGCCAAACAAATCCTTGGTTGGTCACCGAAACGCACCGAAATCAACCGAATTCTACAAGATGCTTGGCGCTGGCACCAAGCGCACCCACACGGCTACGAGGAGGCATAAACATGGTCACACATTATATTGAACGTTTAATTGATTTAGCGATTGAGGCTGATTTAATCACGGCACGCGACCGGATATATGCGCGTAATCAGATCCTCGGTCTACTCGACTTACAAACCTTTACTGCACCAGAAACGAGGTTAACCGAAGGCACCATTCCTGAGTGTCTAAAAGTGTTGCTAGATGATGCCGCAAACCGCGGTGTCATTGGTGATGCACTAGATGAACGTGAACAACTGGATGCAAAAATCATGGATACATTCTTATCAAAACCGACCGAAATTAATGCGACCTTTAATCAGCTCTATGATGAAGACCCGACAAAAGCGACGGATTACTTTTATGCACTTAGTCAAAACAGTCATTATATTCAAACGGAACGGATCGCGAAAAACATTCAATACGAACGTCAAACGTCTTTCGGTAAGGTCGATATTACGATTAACTTATCTAAACCAGAAAAAGACCCCAAACAAATTAAACGTGAACGCGAAATGAAACAAGACGTGAAGTACCCACAATGCTTGCTTTGTATTGAAAATGAAGGCTATCCAGGGCGCACTGGACATCCGGCGCGGTCGAACCACCGCGTGATTGATGTGGATTTAGCCGGGGAACAGTGGTACTTCCAGTACTCACCGTATGTGTATTACAACGAGCACAGCATCGTCTTTTGCGAAGAACACCGTCCGATGGTCATTAGTGAATCAACCTTCACCCGACTACTCGCATTTGTTGAACAGTTCCCGCATTACTTTATTGGATCAAACGCGGATTTACCGATTGTAGGCGGTAGTATTTTAAGCCATGATCACTATCAAGCGGGACGCTATTCATTTGGGATGACCGAAGCCGATGATTTATTCACGTTCACGCTTGAGTCATTCCCTGAGATTGACGCTTCCGTCGTCGATTGGCCGATGTCTGTCATCCGCCTAAAACATAAAGAGAAAGCACCACTCGTTAAAGCCGGCGCACATATTTTAAACATATGGCGCGACTATAGTGACGAGACAGCTGATATCTTCGCCTACACAGGCGAAACACCACACAACACGATTACGCCGATTGCGCGCACACGTGATGGCCAGTATGAACTTGACTTAGTGTTACGGAATAACCGAACAACCACTGAACATCCCGATGGTTTATTCCACCCCCATCAAGATGTACATCATATTAAGAAAGAAAACATCGGTTTAATTGAAGTGATGGGCCTTGCCGTCTTACCTCCGCGCTTAAAGCCCGAACTTGATGAGATGAAAGCCTACCTTCTAGGCGCAGACACGATTGAAGCGCATCATAAAGCGTGGGCTGATGAACTAAAACAAACGGAAACAATCACAAAAGACAATGTCGATGCAGTCGTCGATCAAGCTTTAGCTGAAAAATTCGTTCGTGTTTTACAGGATTCTGGGGTGTTTAAGTCGAATAATACAGGTAAGGAAGGATTTAAACGCTTTTTAGCCAACCTTTAAGTAACAAACAACACGAAAAATAAGGAGGAATTGCATTGGCAATCACAACGAAACCTATAGTGGTCGAAGGTCATGATTGGCAGCTATACACACTCACGAATAAAAACAATATGTCTGTCAGCTTTTTAAATTACGGTGGGATTATTACGGAGATTATTACCCCAAATAAAGCCGGTGTTCAAGAGAACGTCGTCCTCGGCTACCGTGATTATGCGGATTACTTAAACAATAAAACGTTTTTTGGCGCCTTAATTGGCCGTGTCGCTGGACGCATTGAAAACAGTACCTTTGTTCTTAACGGTGACACGTATCACGTACCTGAAGTTGAAAATGGGCATAGTTTACACGGTGGACCAGGCGGACTTCACACGCAAGTTTTTGAAGTTGAAACGCTCGAACATGACACGAGCACAGAAGCCGTGCTTTACTATACGAGCGAAGACGGTGACCAAGGCTATCCTGGTACCGTGACGTATAAAGTGAGCTACGTCTTAGCTGACGATAATACGTTTACGATTCATTATGAAGCCCTCAGCACAAAAGATACCGTACTGACGATCACTAATCATAGTTACTTTAACTTATCTGGTAACTTAAAAGAGACAATTCTTGACCATGACATTACCCTTAACGCCAGCCAGTTCGTTGAACTGGATGAGGAGCTTATTCCAACCGGTAAAATTTTACCGGTATCAGGGACAACTTTTGATTTCACACAAGGACGCACCATTCGTGGTGCCGTTGATTCAACTGACCCTCAAAATAAAGTCGCCTTACAAGGGTATGATCACTACTTTATCTTTGATGACACAAAAGGTGATGCGGTTGTCGTTAAAGATCCAAAGAGTGGACGAAAACTGACGGTTCAAACCGATCAACCAGGTATGGTTATGTATACATCAAATTCGCTTGATGATTCATTAACATTACAAGAAGCACAATCACAGAAATACTTAGGGGTCTGTCTCGAAACACAGAGTTCACCAGCCTCTCTTATTCATGACGGTTTCCCGTCGATTTTCCTTCCTAAAAATGAGGTCTATCGCTCGAAGACAACCTTCCGTTTTGAAACAGAGTAAACACATGATAAAAGCCACTCAACAGCTGTTGAGTGGCTTTTATGTTGTTATTTTCTCAGATTAACAAAACCATTACCTATCTTTTGTCACCTTCATTTGGCCTCACTATACGATTAAAAATACTTTTTTACGTCGTCAATTGTTTCAATATGATCAAGATTTTTAAAGATTGTTTTAAGTTTCTGTTCGTTCAAGAGGTAAATTTGTTTTTGTATGTCTTCTGGTATCGGACCAATCTTATCGCCTAACATCATTAATAATGACTCCGCAATGCCTTGTTGTTTTCCTTGTTCTATTCCTTCTTCTCGTAATACATCAGCAATGGTCTTCATGACATCACTCCCCCTAGGATAGGCTTGTTCTAATGTTTTTACTATATCATTGATATCATTTTTTGTGAATGCCTCACTCGTACTAAAAACGTACCGTAACAGTGTTTCAAAGTAAGTGAGGCCGGATGCTTTTTCCTCTAATCTGTTTAGCGCTTCTGCCGCCTGGTAGATG
>JBNJFJ010000008.1:0-51143 GCA_051746745.1 Bacillota bacterium
TTGATGAGTAATACTTTACTCTGGTTTCAAGCACTAGCTTGTCTTACTTTATTTCTTAACATTACTGTGTGTGTTATTCAGTTTTCAATGGTCAAATAAATGGTGGGCCTAAGTGGACTCGAACCACCGACCTCACGCTTATCAGGCGTGCGCTCTAACCAGCTGAGCTATAGGCCCATAATGGAGCGGGTGAAGGGAATCGAACCCTCATCATCAGCTTGGAAGGCTGAGGTTTTACCACTAAACTACACCCGCATCAATCTATTATGGCGCGCCCGAGAGGAGTCGAACCCCTAACCTCTTGATCCGTAGTCAAACGCTCTATCCAATTGAGCTACGGGCGCTAAATTTGCGACGTTTAATATTATATTATATCTAGCACCGAAAGTCAAGAACTTTTTTGGTGCGGTCGAGAGGACTTGAACCTCCACGGGTTATTCACCCACTAGGCCCTCAACCTAGCGCGTCTGCCATTCCGCCACGACCGCTTAAGAAGCAAGGTCAAGAATAAAAAAGTGAGCCATGAAGGATTCGAACCTTCGACCCTCTGATTAAAAGTCAGATGCTCTACCAACTGAGCTAATGGCTCGTTGTTTTTAAGAAATGTCAGTAAGAAATAGAAAACCTTCAAAACAATTCGTTTTAAAGGAATCGGCATTCTATCTTTATCACTCAAAAAATAAAATGGCTGGGCTAGCTGGATTCGAACCAACGCATGACGGAACCAAAAACCGTTGCCTTACCGCTTGGCTATAGCCCAATAAAAATGGCGGTCCGGACGGGACTCGAACCCGCGACCTCCTGCGTGACAGGCAGGCATTCTAACCAACTGAACTACCGGACCAATATAAAATTAGATGGTGACCCGTACGGGATTCGAACCCGTGTTACCGCCGTGAAAGGGCGGTGTCTTAACCGCTTGACCAACGGGCCATCTGTATTAAAATCAATGGCGGAGAAGGAGGGATTTGAACCCTCGCGCCGCTTACACGACCTACACCCTTAGCAGGGGCGCCTCTTCAGCCACTTGAGTACTTCTCCGAAATGGCTCCACAGGTAAGATTCGAACTTACGACCGATCGGTTAACAGCCGATTGCTCTACCACTGAGCTACTGTGGAATAATATGTTGTTTGCCGCATCAGCGACGTATAATAATATACTATATATGAAGCAAGTTGTCAACAAATTTGTTGAAAAATGTTTTTAAACATTGAACACTTCACATCAACGTCGTCGCGTTGACGACCTAAATAAAATTACCATATTTACGACCGATTCGTCAATAGCTTTTCAATAAAAAATTTAAAACTTTTAATAAGGCTATTGATTGCCCCTTAAGAAACCTACATCATGTCTGCCTTTTACTTCTCTTCACTCGAGTGCTTTTTCATTTAATTGACCTTCACAACGACCACAACGATAGCGTGCTGGATTCATCCGTCTGCGTCTTTCATAGTGTTGCCCACAAGTTAGACACGTATACAAATATCGTTTTTCTGAACGCCCCCTTCTCTTCCCTTTTAAAGAGGGAAGCATCTGACAATGCCTCGGGGCACCTGTTTCTTTCATTAACTGTTTGAAATCCTGGTCGCGATGTTGATACCCCTTATTTTCTAAATGCAAATGATAATGACAGAGTTCATGTTTGACAATACCGATTAATTCAGTTCTTCCACATTCGATCAAATATTTTGGATTAATCTCGATGTTATGAGTTTGGAGTAAGTATCGCCCGCCTGTTGTTCTAAGTCGAGGATTAAATACAGCAGTATGGCGAAAAGGTTTATTGAAATACTCAAGTGATATACTTTCTATGAGAGTTTGTAATTCTTCATTTGTCACTGTTTTTCACCTGTCTTTTAAAGCAAACCGGCACCAAAATACCGGTTTGCTTGTTTCTATTTATATGATCTAACTCACATGCTTTACCTACGGCACTTTTTATACGCTCTTATATGCATCGTTATACTTGTTTATCTGGTTGGATCATTGTTAAGGCGATTCGTCCTTTTTGCGTATCCACACTATCAACCCATACAGTCACCACATCTCCGACTGAACAAATATCCATTGGATGCTTCACAAAACGATTAGCCATTTTTGAAATATGAACTAACCCATCTTGCTTCACACCAATATCAACAAACACACCAAAGTCAATCACGTTTCTTACCGTGCCTTCTAACTCTAGTCCTGGTGTTAAATCTTCCATCGATAGAATACTTTTCTTTAATAGCGGCTGCGGAAATGCATCACGCGGATCGCGTTCTGGGCTCTTCAATGCTTTGATAATATCTTGAAGTGTTAATTCACCTATTGATAATGTTTCGGCTGTTTGTTTAATATCAAGTGCCTCAAAGTCCTTAATGAGTGCATCTTTCGCTAAATCTTTAGTCGTATACCCCATTTGTTTCAGCAATGCTTTCGTTTCTTTGTAACTCTCTGGGTGAATTGGCGTCCGGTCTAATGGTTCTTTTCCATCTAATAGGCGTAAGAAGCCAATACTTTGCTCATACGTTTTCTGGCCAAGACGCGGAATCTTCTTCAATTCCGTACGCGAGTTAAACTTTCCTACCTCATTCCGGTAATTCACAATATTTTTAGCGACCGTCTTGCTCAAACCTGAGACATACTGTAGTAATGATTCAGAGGCTGTATTCACGTTCACTCCGACTTTATTTACGGCTGTTTCAACGACAAATGTCAAGGCTTCATTTAATCGCTTTTGACTCACATCGTGTTGATATTGACCCACGCCAATTGATTTCGGATCAATTTTTACAAGTTCTGCTAATGGGTCACTCACACGTCTCGCGATAGAAACGGCACTGCGCTCCTCCACTTGAAGGTCAGGAAACTCTTCTCTTGCAAGTTTTGAAGCTGAATACACACTTGCACCGGCTTCGTTCACAATGAGGTATGGCAAGTCTAGTTTATTATCATTGATGACATCAGCGACAAATTGTTCCGTTTCTCGCGACGCTGTTCCGTTACCGATGGCGACTAAATCAACATCAAATTGTTTAATAAAGTCAAGCACCGTTTTCGTTGCTCCTGCCACATCTTTGCGCGGTGCGGTTGGATAGATGACACCTACTTTTAACATCTTACCCGTTTCATCGATAACCGCTAGCTTACAACCCGTTCGAAATGCTGGGTCGACCCCAAGAATTGTTCGGCCTTTTAATGGTGGTTGTAGTAAGAGGTTATTTAAGTTTTTACCAAAGATATCAATCGCTTGTTCTTCCGCCTCTTCAGTTAATGTTGAGCGGATCTCACGTTCAATCGATGGGGCAATTAAACGCTTATAACTATCACTAATAGCGGCTTCTAAAAATGATACTAAATCAGACGCTGTGTTTCTTTTTATGATTTGACGTTTTAGATCTGTTTCAATCCGGTCAACAGGCGCTGATACACTTACTCTAATAACGCCTTCTTTTTCTGCACGATTAAAAGCGAGTACACGGTGACTAACAAGCGTCTTGATTTTCTCTTCAAAGTCATAATACATTTCATAGACTTTTTTCTCATCAATTGAGTCATCTTTTACGACGGTTTCTATTTTTCCTTCACGTAAAGTCAGTTGACGAATATGTTCACGGTAGCTTGCTTCATCACTAATCCACTCAGCAATGATATCATTGGCTCCAGCTAAACAATCCTCTACCGTTAATAACTCATATTCATCATTGATATAAGCTTGAGCCGCTTGATTTAAATCGGTCAATGTTTGGTTAAAGATCGCTTCTGCAAGTGGCTCTAAACCTTTTTCTTTTGCGATCGTTGCTTTTGTTCGGCGTTTTTGTTTATACGGTCGATACAAATCCTCAAGTCGTTGGAGTTGTGTTGCCTTTTTAATTTCTTCTGTTAATTCCGGTGTCAACTTATCTTGTTCATCAATCAGACGCAAGACTTCTTCTTTTCGTTCTTCTAATTGAGTTATGTATTGATACCGGTCTTCAATCGCTTTGATTTCTACTTCATCTAAACCACCGGTTTGTTCTTTACGATACCGCGCGATAAACGGAACGGTATTCCCTTCTGTTAATAAACCAATGACTTCTTTTACGGTTGCTTGTTTTATTTTCACATCTTGTGCCACCATATCTAATAAATGGCTAGCTAATTGTGCTGTCATTTGACATTCCTCCAGTTCTCTCTTTATTCTACCAAAATTTTTGTAAAACACAAAAGGAGCAAAGGTCTCCCTTCACTCCTAATTGACTCGTGTGATTATTGTCCTTGATTCGGTAAATATCTTAAAACAACTAATGTGGTATCATCATCACGTTTATGGGCCATCCTGTCATGAAACTGATCGGTAATATCATGCACGTCGTCTGATTGAAATAACACGTGCGACAATTCTTTCGCGTGTACCCCATCAGAGAAAACAGCAAATAACGTCCCTTCTTCGAGCGTATCGCGTACTTCTTTCATCTTACGTGGATATACACCGAGATAACCTGGAATAGGTATATTCCGTTTCTTTAATGTGGCTTGGTCAATCGTCATGAGTCCAATGTTACCAATCGACGTATACGAATACATCTTTTCACGGTAATCGAGTCGTAATATTCCTAAGACGACACCACGTTTACCAATAAGCGCCTGATTAAGTAACTTCACAAGAGCGCCGCCTGAAGCGTGAGGATGTTCCTTAATCGTATCAATCACGGCTTGTGATGATTCCTTTGCGACTTCTCCAGAACCCAAGCCATCAGCAACGACACACAAAAAACCATCCGATGTTTCGGTATAGTAATAGCTGTCACCACAATAATAATTACCCTTTTTCGCCTTTTGATAGACCGAAATATGCACGTGGTCAAAAACTGCCATTAGTCATTAACCCCAATTCCATCAGCTTGCAGCGCTTCGCGTAACTTCAATAGGGCGCGTCTTTGGATACGCGACACATGCATTTGCGAAATATCGAGTAAATCACCCGTTTCTTTTTGACTTTTATTTTCGAAGTAGGTGTATTGTAAAATTTTCTGTTCACGCTCGGTTAAGATTGGCAAAACTTTCTCTAACAACATGCGTAAATCCGTTTGATCAAACGCCTCATCTTGTTGACCGATTAAATCAAGAATCGATACCGTAGAGCCATCTGAATCTGCTTCAATTTTTTTATCGACAGAGAGCGCTTTATAACTTTGTCCCATCTCCATGGTCTCTAGCACTTCTTCTTCCGTTACTTCTAAATAGTCGGCAATGTCTTTAACAGATGGTGACCGCTGATTGAGTGTCGTCAATTCTTCTGTTGCTTTTTTAATTTTTGGTCCAAGTTCTTTAATGCGACGTGGCACGTGGACACTCCATGTCTTATCACGAATAAATCGCTTGATTTCCCCAATAATCGTAGGGATCGCGAAAGACTCAAAGGTTTTACCTAATGTCGGGTCATAACGACGAATGGCCGCAAGTAACCCAAGCATCCCTACTTGCACAAGATCTTCATGAATTGAATTATTTTTCGCATATTTTCGCGCAATTGAGCGAATGAGATCTTGATAGGTTAAGACGATTTTTTCTTGAATTTCTTCATCTTTTGGATTCTTTTGTAGGTGTGCAATCCATTGGTAAACCTCATCTCCACGCTTATTGGCTGGTTGAGATTTGGTCGTCATCAATGCCCACCTCATTTGTAGGAAGATTTTTCGTCATTAATACAATGACGCCGTAGTCACTTTTAATTTCTACTTTGTCCATTAACGCATCAATGAGAAATAGCCCAAATCCACCTTCGCGTAAATTTTCAATCGGTTCTGATTGTTGGTACGGTCCAGTTTGTTGTTTCACTTCACTCAAATCAAAGCTGCCACCATGGTCTGCGACCATAACTTCCAAGCGATCACGATACACACCAAAGCCTACCGTTACTTCTCCGTCTTCATTCTCTTCATACGCATGTGTCGTCGCGTTCGTCATAGCTTCTGAAATGGCTACCTTTAAATCCTCAATATCCTCATAGGTAAATCCCATGCGGTTAGCAATTCCAGATACACTTAGACGAATCACACCAACATACTCTGGTTTGGCCGGTAACTTCATCTCAATAAAATCAAAATGTTCCATTCTATTCTCCACCCCGTGTTGTTGTGTCAATTGAAATAATTGAATCCAAGCTTGTTATTTTAAATAAGCGGTGTACCCGTTCTTGAAGGTTCACGAGTGTTAAAGTTGAGCCGTGCTCTTTTGTTGATTTTAGCGCACTAATAAACACACCTAACCCCGTTGAGTCCATGTACGTGACATCTTTTAAATCAACCACGATTTTTTCCGTTTCTTTTGCTGTTGCTGGTAAAAGCTTTTCTTTTAATAAAGGGGCCGTATACGCATCAATTTCCCCTTTTACCGTTAAAGTCGTTTGATTGTCTGTTGTTGCGACATCAATTGATAAATTAATATTCATTCTGTACCTTCCTTCCGCCAAGTCAATTGCTTTATGTATTACCCGAATACGTTCATCATTAAACACTCGTCACGTTTCTTTTTTCAGAATGATCAAGGTGAAATCATCACGCAAATGAAAATCTTGCAACCGTTCGAAATGTTTATACACCTTCTCTACTGCTTCTTGGGCCGGTAGATGTAAGTAATGTTTAATGACTTCTAATACTTCGTCTCGTTCAATAAAGCGATCGCCTAAATGGCATTCTGTTACACCATCTGTCAAAAGAATAATCGCATCGCCATCATGAATCGTCATCGCCTCTTCATTATAGCGCGCATCAGACGTCGCCCCAAGTACGAGCCCTCTCGCTTTAATCTCGCTAAAGGATACGGTCTCATGGAAATAGAAGAAACCCGGCTCATGTCCGGCTGAACTAAAACTAAAGGTGTGATTCTTCGTATTGTATGAACCGTAAAACATCGTAATAAACATACTTGTGTCAACGTTCCGTTCAACGACGCGATTAAGACTTTCTAATATTTGAGCTGGCTGTCTTAACTGTTCAGGAAAACTATCCATAGAATACTTGATCATTGACATCGCAAGTGCTGCTGGTACACCTTTACCAATCACATCTGCGAGCGCAATACCAAGCGTCCCATCAGACCCTTCAATAAAATGATAATAATCACCATTCATTTGATTGGCAGGGACACTAATGGCCCCGATATCCAGACCAATGATCGTCGGTTTCGTCGTCTGAAGGAGGGTTCTCTGCATATTCGCGGCAACTGATATTTCAGATTCAAGCGCTGATTGTTTTTCACGTAATGACTGATATTCTTGCAAAGCTAATCCATACGAAATCATCGCTTCTAAAAGGAAGTTAAGTGAATCGCTCACCTCTTGTTGTAAATCTGGATACAGTTCTTTAAGCGCCTCAATGTGTACATGAATAATTTCTTCAGGTGAAACATTATGTTGAACCGATAACTTACTAAGTTGTTCCGCTTGATAGAGTGCTGTTTCATCATGCGTCAATAAGTATTGTTTCAACAATTTTCGATAATCATCTAAGTCTAATCGCTCTTTTTTCACCTGATCACCCCCTCTTAACTTATCTTACCCACTTGATTGCCGTAATCTCTGTTCCTTCACCCCATTCGGAGTTGATTTCAAATGTATCCATAAGGCGCTTGACACCAGGTAATCCCGCACCTAATCCTCCCGAGGTTGAATAGCCATCTTGCATGACTTGACTTAAGTCACGAATCCCTGGTCCTTCATCAACCGCGACGATTTTTAAACCTTTTTTATCTAAGTGATCCACCATTTCAAAATAGACTTTACCAGTACCGGCATATAAATAAATGTTACGGGCTAACTCAGAAATGGCTGTCGCAATTCGCGCTTGGTCAACCGTACCAAAACCGAGTTCTTTTGCTTTCTCACGCCCTAATTGTCTCGCACCAACGATGTCCCACTCTTGTCGTATATTTACACAGGGCTTCAATTCCATCATTACCCCTCCAGTTCCTGGCGAAGTTTTATCAACCCTTGTTCTAAATCTAGGGCCGTTTGAACATCTTGCATATGGATGCCAAGTTCAATTAACGTCATAGCGACCGCAGGTTGAATACCGGTTAGAACTACTCTCGCTCCCATCAAATCAGACATAGTCACCACATCACCAAGCACTTTGGCAATGAATGAATCGATGATATCGACACTCGTTAAATCAATGACGACACCTGTTGCGCCGCTTTTATGAATCTTATTAAGTAAGTCTTCTTGAAATTGAATCGCTGATTGGTCATCTAAATCAATCTGAATAGAAATAAGTAAGTAGTTATGCAGTTTCAAAATTGGAATTCGCATGTGTTCACCCCTTTGATATTTGATTCATTATGTCTTCTACAATCGTTTCTTGTTTCTTTTCGCGATGAATGGTACGTCCTGTTAATTCAAGTGCTGTTTCAAACCCTTTACGCAGGGATGATTTGGTTGGGAATTTGCCTAAATCAATACCTAAATTAACGATGGTTTGCGCAATTTCTGGTCGAATACCGACAAGGATACACGTCGCGCCAATTAAACGAACAGCTTCTGCGGCTTGGATAATATGATGAGCCACCATCGTATCCACGACAGGAACACCCGTAATATCGATCAGCACCACTTCCGCATTGTGTTTAATCACACCATCGAGTAAATTCTCCATGATCAATTTCGCACGTTCAGTATCAATGGTCCCAATCAGTGGCATAATCGTAATGTTGCGCATCACCGGAATAAGCGGGGCAGACAACTCTTGAAGTGCCACGCGCTGCAAGGATACGGTATGTTCCCAGCTACCTGAGTATTCATTGACTAATTTATTAATAATCGGATCCACCCAACTATCAACACGGTCTAAAACAACTGAAAAAAGATCGGTATCAATTTGATTTTGTTGACTCAACACAAAATCAATCGCGACTCGACGAAATGTTTGTAATCCATCTGTTAAATAACTGAGCGGCCACCCTAAGTTCACTAATCGTTCTGAAAACGATTCTAATTCAGTTGTTAAGCCTCCGCCATTTCCTAAACCATCAAAGATGACATTCACAAATTCTCGATTCGTACTTTGAAATAACTCATCAGAAATCGATGATGTGTAATCATTTTGACGATTTTCTGATACAATTTTAAGCCAATTTTTTATTATAACATCGCTATTATCTAACACGATTCTATCCACGCGTTTTGGCACAGCTATTACCACCTTTTCATATAATGTATGTAATGAAGATGATGCAACTTTTTGAAGTATCTCTACTTTACCATTAATAAGTCAAAAAACCAAAGCATCCAAAATAAACCTCTCCATACCATTTTACTAAACTTTCAGTTATTTTAATAGTCATCTGAGCTGTTTTCGTACTGTTTTCGTTCCATTTCGTATCACTCACTACTTCAACAATGCCGGTCTATCTATCATTTCTTATGTTAGACTTACCCAGCAAAAAGTCGAAACTTTTTTACCAATTAAAAAAAGTACTTGCCAACTTCTAAAGTTAAGAGACAAGTACTTTCTTTCTTTAAATATTTGCTAGACCCACACTAATCTCTAACGCTCGATCAATTTTATCCATCATCGGTTGATCGAGATGGGTGATTTTATCTGTTAAGCGTTGTTTGTCAATGGTGCGAATTTGTTCTAGAAGAATTACAGAGTCTCTTTCGAAACCATATTTTTCCGCATCAATTTCCACATGGGTTGGTAGCTTAGCTTTTTGAATTTGGGCGGTAATAGCTGCGACAATCACCGTCGGGCTAAATCGATTGCCGATATTATTTTGTATAATTAACACCGGTCTGGTCCCACCTTGTTCTGAACCAACGACCGGTGAAAGATCCGCAAAATATACATCACCGCGTTTTACTATCAAAGTCAATCGCCTTACACCCCACTCACTAGGCGCTCTGCCTCCTGTTCAACTAAAAAGGCTTCTGAAGCGATGGTCAAATTAATCTTGGCCATCTCTAAATAGCCTTGTCTCATATCCTCACGGATTTGTCTTTCTCTTCGTTCTTCGAGGTAGCACTTTGTTGCTTTAAAAATTAAATCTTCAAAGTTACACTGATCTTCTGCCATTACACCCTTGACCTCGTCCATTAAATAGTCGGGTAATTTGACAACAACTTCCTGCATGTCCATTGACAAAACCAACACCTCCAACACGATTCCTGTTCAATTATGATCCCTTTTATCATATCATCTAAACGCCTAGAATTAAAGGTGTAATTGACATATTTTTAAAATTCATTCGTAAAAAAGCGAAGATAAAACCTTGATTTCAAGAGGTTTTTGCTCTTTTTTCGCATCAGGACCTACTTTCATTACGATATAACCTCGGTAATCGAGAGGTAAGTAAACAACTGACTTCATAATTAATGGTCCCCAGATGTTCTGCCACCTCTTCTAAAGTAATCTGCTCTTCTTTGTCCTTACCAATAAACGTGACCTTTGTCCCGACAGGGTATGCTTGATCTAACTTCACCATGCATTGGTCCATGCAGACCCGCCCAACAATCGGCATGCGTTTACCCTCAATCAAGACATCAAAATTTTGAAACCTTCGCTGAATCCCATCACCATAACCAACAGGGATCGTGCCAATCCATTCATCCGTTTCTGTTGTATAAGTGAGACCATAACTAATCTTTTCACCTTGTGGCAATTGTTTCACATGGACGAGTTGAGTCGTAAGTGAGAGGGCCGGTTGCAGTTCAAACGGCGGATAATCTCTCAAGTAGATGGATGGGTACAACCCATACATACCAATACCGAACCTTACCGCATCATACATATCCGCTGGGAATTGCAAACTGGCAGCACTGTTACCTGTATGATAAAGGATCGACTGCCCATACCGCTGTTTAATTGGTTGGATCAGTTCTCGGTAATGCGCCGCTTGATAATGGTAATACGTATCATCAGCTGCGTCAGCTTTAGCAAAGTGGGTAAAGACACCGACAACATTAAAGGGCGGATCATCAACTGCCTCTAAAAACACATCTACATCTTCAATCGTCCTTAAACCGAGACGGCCCATGCCGGTATCTAACTTGATATGCAGATTTAATTGATCGGTTATATGCCGCTTCGCTTCCTCTAACCAATCAAGCTGAAAAGCGGTTAGTTGAATATCGAACCTCTCCGCCTCACCACTAAACGCTGGGTCGGTGTAGCCCATGACAAGAATAGGCGCATCAATCCCCGCTTCTCTCAAAATGATTGCCTCTTCTAAAATCGCTACACATAGCGCCGATGCCCCAGCACGAAGTGCTGCTCTCGCTACTTCAACACTGCCATGACCATAACCATCGGCTTTTACTACCGCAAAAATCTCTGTTTCTCTTGGCAACTTGGTTTTTAACATCACTATATTTTGTTTTATGGCATCTAAATCAATGATGACTTGTGCGTTTCGATACTGCATCGTTTAACTTCCTTTCTCCCTATTTCTTCAATAACTTCATTGTTTCTCGGATTTTTTTCTTTATTATTTATTTTCTACCCACTCGACTGATGTCGCAATGGCTTCTTTTTCTTCTGGTGTTAAGCTATCTGAGGCAATATAAAACTCTGTCGTTTCATTGGCCCATACAAAACCAGCATCATCACTTGTAAACGATGCTCCATCTTTAATGACGGATAAAACATCTGCAACGCTAGCCGTTTGACTTTTGCTTACTTGAATCAGCGTAAAGGATTGATCACCGGTATAAGTCATCATGACGACCTGTCTACCATTGACAAGGCGTTCCTCTGTCTCGTCTAACGCTTGATTAAAGGTTTCTGTCGGGTAATACCAACCAGCGGTATCATCCGCTTGTTTTTCTGTTTCCGTTTGATCCTCACGCGCTTCTTCACCCAAGGCCACGTCAAAAAAATCCGCTTCAAAGTCAGGGGTGACCGTAATCGACTGAAATTTAACTGACACATGTTTTGTTTTTGTTTCATTTGTGACGAAAACTTCGACTGGTAAATACGTCTCTTTATCAAAGGTTAGTGTTTGTCTCGTTAAATCCGGATCTTCTTCTAATGGCGCTTCTATTGTATACACATAACCAGCATCTTGTTCTTCAAAGGTCGCTTCTGGATAGGCTTTTAGCGTGTCAATAACAGAAGACAATAAGTATAGTTGTGCCCGGTCATTAGGCCACTCCATTCGAAACGGTTCTGGTGCTTCGTTATCAGTTAATAAGAATACTCCGTCCGCATTGCGGACTAACGTTTGTTTTAACCCTCTTGAGTCATCCGTTAAATCAACATGATAAAAATCATCTAATCGACTGATACTAAGTAACACACGTTCTTCCCCACTCGCGGTGAGCACTTGCATATCGGCTTCCGCTTGATATGTCGTTAAACCCTCACCTACTTGAACGATCTCTTCATACACATCTTCTGAATCTTGAGACTGACAACCAACCATCAACAACATAACTATCACACTCATGAGTAACATAATCCGTCGTCGTTCTATGATGTCCACGTCCTTTACCTATTAATCGCTTAGGCAGGATTTTCGATAAAGGTTCGATAAGCCTCGCTTAAACTAGCTACTACATCTGTTGGGGTCACATCAAACGCAGTAAACTCTTCTCTAACCGCAACATCACTGGCATAACCGTGTAAATAAACAGCATTACATAGACCAGCAAAAATACTCTCATCTTGCATCATACGCACCGAGGCAATGCCACTTAAAATGTCCCCACTGCCACCTTTACTAAGGGCAGAGTTCCCTGTTGTATTAATCACTTGTTCACCAGCGGGAGAGGTGATGATGGTGTAGGTTCCTTTTAACACAAGGTATACGCCGTAATCTTTCGCAAAAACTTTCGTCACTGTAAAGGGATCAGTTTTTATTTCATCAACTGAATACCCCGTAAGCCTGGCAAATTCTTTAGGGTGAGGTGTGAGAACGGTCGGTCCTTGTCGGTTTTTCAAAGCACTGATGTCACGCGCTAATAACGTTAAGCCATCCGCATCAATAAGCAGCGGGATCTTTGTTGTTAATGTTTGTTGAAACAGCGATTGTTTCTCATCTGTAAGACCAAAACCCATACCAACAGCCATCGCTTGGTAGTTAGATAATAACTGTGGCGTAAGTTCCTCAGTTGTTTTCGTCATTACCTCATGCGGTAGCTGTAAGAAAGGACGTGCTGCCTGCTCAGTCATGACCGTCACAAGCCCCGCACCAGATTTTAGCGCTCCTCGTGCACTCAGTTGAATCGCTCCAGGCATATCAGCAGAACCGCCCATCAGTAGCACATGGCCATATGTGCCTTTATGACCAAAGCGCTCACGCTTTATGAGCGTTTGTCTCACATCAGAAGGTTGCCAAATGGTTCGACTAATTTTAGCCAGTTCGCGTGTCGGTAAGCCAATAGAAACAATCACTAACTCACCGTAATAGGCGGCCGTTTTCTCGATATAAGCCGTGACTTTTGGTGCTTCAATTGTGACCGTTTTAGTCGCCTTGACGGCACTACTCATAGAATCAACCGCTTCACTGACACCACTTGGTACATCGATACTATAAATAGGGGCGTCTACTTGATTCATAAGTGCGACATACCCCTGCATTGGTTCACGCATCGGTCCAGAATAGCCTGTTCCAAATAACGCATCGATCACAATCGTTGCTTCATGTAAGTATGGAACAGCATCAGGGAAATCATAAATGATTTCAACGCCAAAACGCTGCATAACATTTAAATGCACATAGGCTTCTCCTTCGATTTTATCATTGGTCACTGTCTGAATCACGGTCACATCGTATCCTCTATTCTTCAACTCACGCGCCACAACAAAACCATCACCACCATTATTACCTGGACCAACAACGACAACAATCCGGTCCTTTTTTGTTAAATCCTCTATCAACGTTTCAACAATGGCCCGACCGGCATTTTCCATTAAGACTTCTCCTGGCATATGATAAGCATTAAACGCCAACACATCTACTTGTCTCATCTCTTTGCTTGTCAAACACTTCATTCGCTTCCTCCTGCCTTTACTGTAAGTTATGTTTCACTGTGCTTCATTATGATTCCAAGACCACATTTGCGACCGCCGACGTTTGACTATGGGAGATGGTAATATGCACGTGATACAGATCATCTCCTGGGAAGTGTAGGGTCGGTTTACCTGATACTTCATTTGAAATCACAATATCACAAAAATTCAATGTCCCTAATCCTGTTCCTAACGCCTTTCCTAGTGCTTCTTTTGCCGCAAATCGACCAGCCACAAACTCCGCGCGCCGGCTGTCTGTTGTTAATGCTTGATATTTTTCCTGTTCCTTAACAGAAAGTACTTTTTCAATAAACCGAGGATTGCGCTTAATGATTGCTTCTATTCGAGCAATATCAACAATATCGATTCCAATACCTTTAATCATGTTTGTCACCTATTTCTTTTATCATAATGAATGTTTTTTACACGTATAGTATATCAGATTTGCAAGTTGTGCGTTTCTTTCGGTATACTTCTTAATAGGTTAACAATTGATTTTTAAGAAGAAAAGAGGTCTATTATGTTTTTTAGAACGGAATCGCTTAAAGATTTTTTTAGATATTACCCAGTCGTATCTGGGATTATCATTATTCAAGTCGCTATTTGGTTACTGATGTATTTTGAAACATCGCTCGGTTTTACCATCTTAAATGAAGGTATTGGCATGAATGCCCTTGTTGGTCAAGGTGAATATTGGCGTTTAGTCACACCGATTTTCCTTCATGACTGGCAAGGTATTACGCATATTCTCTTCAATTCCTTTGCCCTTGTGCTCTTCGGTCCAGCACTTGAACAAATGTTAGGTAAAGTGAAATTTGTCATTCTTTATTTAGGTGCGGGGATTTTTGCGAATGTGTTCGACTACTTAATCGCAATGGATTCAACGACTTTTTCACTCGGGGCAAGTGGGGCTATTTACGGGATACTCGGTCTGATTGTCTATATGATTTTCTTCACTCCTGGATTGATCGACCCCGCCAGTAGACAACTAGTTTTGACTTATGTAATGATTGGTCTGATTATGACGTTCATTCAAGCGAATGTCAGTATTCCCGGACACGTCTTTGGTTTAATTGGTGGATTTAGCTTCGGACCACTGCTTGTCAATAACGTGAATCCATACCGTCGACCAAGACCACGCCCTAGACGAACACATGCAACTGGGGTTAACTTTGATCCTCAGCGCTGGCAAAAACGCCGCCGATTTAAAATGAACGGCAACGTCTCAGCTATCCTCTGGTGGGTGTTGTTAATCTTAGCAGTGATTGGTTTCATTGGACCTGTTATTTTGCCGTTTTTAAGATAACAACACAAGAGATAGAATACATTAATCGAGCTATAAAAAGAGCAAAATAATACCACTATAACGACAGATGTTCAACCAGAAAAAAAGCCCGCTTTACTAAGTTTCTATTTAGTAAAGCGGGCTTTTTATATCAGGTCAAAATAATAATCAAACATTTAAGCATTCAGCAGATTTTGTTCAACTTATACACGTCTAACGTATGGTTTGGTTATAGATATATATTCAAGTCTTTTACCGTTTCGATATCATCTAAATTCACTTAAAATCCCTTCACCAACACCAAATATTATACAACAGAAAAACGCAAGGGTCTGTTTTAAATCAGATCCTTGCGTTTGGTTATTATGAGTTGTGTTTATTTGAGTTGTTTGAACCGCGCTTGTTGTTAAACTTACGGTTACGACCTTTACCTTTGTTGTTGCGGTTAAAGTTATGACCTTTGTCTCCGCCTTTGCCACGGTAGTTACCTTTACCTTTACCGCCTCCGCGCTTCACGCTAAGTGGTGTAACAGATGATAAAGTAACCGGTGTTTGACGACGTGATTTCGACATAATCTTAAGAGCAGCCGCAATAAGTGTCACTGAATCATACTCGTCCAGTAATTCACTTGCTGTTTCACGGTAGTCATCTAACCCTTGTTTTTCAATGGCACGTACAAGCTTGTTGACAGCAAGTGATTGTTGCCCACGCTTTGCTTCATCATAGCTTGGTAATTGCATACGGTGCATTTTTGATTTCGTTGTCTTCTCAATTAAGTGAAGATGTGGCATTTCTCTTGGTGTAATAAATGATACTGCCACCCCTGTTTTACCGGCACGGCCCGTACGACCAATACGGTGAACATAGCTTTCAGGATCTTGTGGAATATCAAAGTTATACACGTGTGTAACATTCGAAATATCTAAACCACGCGCAGCAACGTCAGTTGCCACAAGGATTTCCACACGGCTATTTTTAAATTGATTTAACACACTCATACGCTTACCTTGTGTTAAATCGCCGTGAATACCTTCAGCTTTAAAGCCTCGGGCTTGTAAGCCTTCTGTTACTTCATCTACACGTTTCTTTGTACGACCAAAGATAATCGCGAGTGAAGGTGTTTGAATATCAAGTAAGTTCGTTAACGCATCAAATTTTTGTTTTTCATGCGCTTCGATGAAATGTTGTTCGATATTCTCAACGGTCATTTCTTTTGCTTTTACTTTTACTTCTTCAGGGTCACGCATTAATGTTTGCGCAATCTGACGAATCTCTTTCGGCATCGTCGCCGAGAAGAGGAGAGTTTGACGGTCTTCAGGGATTTGCTTTAAGATATCACGAATATCTTCGATAAAGCCCATGTTTAACATCTCGTCTGCCTCATCTAATACGGCGGTGTGCACAAAACGTGTGTCAATTGTTTTACGACGGATATGGTCAAGTAAACGTCCCGGTGTTGCTACAACAACGTGTGGACCATCTTTTAATCCGCGGATTTGTCGGTCCATTGGTTGACCACCAAAGATCGGTAACGTACGAATACCTTTAAATTTACCTAAGCGGTGAATTTCTTCTGATACTTGAATCGCAAGTTCACGCGTTGGTGCCACGATAAGTCCTTGGATCTTACGTTGGTTCTTATCGATTTTGTCAAGCATTGGGATACCAAATGCGGCGGTTTTACCTGTTCCTGTCTGTGCTTGTCCAATAACATCCTTCCCTGCAAGTCCGAGTGGGATTGTCTGTTCCTGGATGGGTGTTGCTTCCTCAAAGCCCATCTTGTCGAGAGCTTTCATAATTACGTCTGAAATACCTAGTGATTGAAATGTTGCCAAAGTCATTCTCCTTTTTGTTTATATCTCATCGGAATCGTTACGACACGTTAACACTATTTACACGTTCAAATGAAAACGGCGTAGCTGATGTTAAATGTTTATCTTCATGTACTAGCTTACCCTTATTAATCATATTTACTACTAAAACAACAGTGGTAAACTAATAAGTATCGGTGAAGACCAGCGTTATATTAACGTGAAAAAAAGCCGACCCTTAAAACAGAAGCGGCTTGGTTACGAGCATTCAATGGATATTAACATCTTATCACACATACGTCACAATTTCTAGCATGAAAACTCAAGCCAACCTTTGATTCATCACGTTTTCACATTTCTTTCATTTCAAACAATAAAAATGTAACAGCTTACAACTCACTATTAGCGCAAATCCTTGCATTTTATTGCATTCTCTAATAATATTATAGTCAGAATATTTTTTTTACGTTTTAACAATACATGAGAGCTAGGTGATGAGATGACTATTCAATTGACAACCGATAGTGGTGCTGATGTACCAAAGCATTTACAAGAGGAATGGAATATTAAAGTTGTATCTCTATTCGTCCGTTTTGGTGAAGAACAATACAAATCAGAAGACATTACAACAAAAGACTTTCTAGATCGCGTATCAACGGGCAAAGTCTTCCCACAGTCGGCTGCGCCTTCTCCACAAGACTATTATGATACTTTCAAAGCGATTGATCCGGCGAAGCCAATCGTTCATATAAGTTTATCAAGCGGCGTGAGCGCGTCTTACAATCATGCGGTGATGGCAAAAACCCAATTACTTGAAGAAGAACCGAATCGAGAGATTTATTTAATCGATACAAAATCCGCCACAAGCGGGATGATCTTAATGTTGGATGATGCGATTCAAATGATTGAGCAAAATATGTCAGCAGAAGACATTGCCCTCCATCTAGAAAGACGTGTCCCATACTTACGCACTGTGTTCTTACTTGAAACGATTGATAACCTCATTCGTGGTGGGCGATTGAGTCGTGCAAAAGGCGCGATTGCTAAAACATTAAATGTTAAACTCATTCTTCACGCGAGTGAAGAAGGTAAAATCGATGTGTTAGAAAAAGTGCGTGGAGCAAAGAAAGCGCATCGTCGTTTCCATGACCTTATTGGTGAGTATATTAAAGACCCAGCCGAAAAAGCCTTTGTGATGACCCATGGCTATGCGAAGGAAAAATGTGATGATGCCTTAGACAAAGTCAGAGAACGTTACCCATTTAAACACGTTTATCAAGCTGAAACCGGACCGGTTATTGCGGCACATACCGGTAAAGGTGCCCTCGTGATGTCATTCTTTAGTGATCTCACACACCAAGAGAAAAAATAACGATAAAACCTTAAAGCCCCCTGGCGCTTGGCATCAGGGGGCTTATTCTATATACTCTCTCCTCTTAACACCTTACTCACGTCCTTGGATTTGAGCGGTGTCCTTTACGTCCTTTTTATGAGCGGGCTTCATTAAATAGTCAATGACACTCCCAACGACCACTTCTTGGTCATCACCTAAACAAATCATATGTTTAGAATCTAAATAGTAAATAACATCAATATCGATCGGAATGTCTTGATCAAGTGCATGCGTTGTTTGATACGGTACAAGTCCATCTTCCATTCCTTGTAATACCAGGGTTGGATTTGTGATCTCTTTTAAATAAGGTTCTGTCACTTTGACACATTTTACGAATTCTAAATAAGCTTTGAGTGGAATTTTACCTTGTTTATGGTGATAGTGTTTATAGGTAAAGTTCTCTTCCAGCTCACCGACAATACGATCTTTCACGAGTTGTGTGACCTCTTTTGTTAGTTTAATTAAATTTAGGTATTTACGAGAAGGTGACAACATCACTAATTTATCTGCCCCATACTTCCCAGCTAGATAGCCCGCAAGCATCCCCCCCATGGAAAAGCCAACGATATACATCGTATCAACCTGTTGTTTTAGATCTTCATAAGCTGTTTCTACCGTCTCAATCCACTCCTCATGTGTGTGCGGAGATAAATCTAAATCTAATCCATGCCCTGGTAAGGTTGGCACTTCAAGTAACCAGTCGGTATTTTCTTTTAGCCTTTCAATTAAAGGCGCAAGTTCATGCGGCCCACCGGTAAACCCGTGTATCAAAAGAACACCAATCATGTCTTTACCTTCTTTCCGTTTGCTAATCGTCTACAAAAAGACCGCCCAAGTGATGGACGGTATCAATCATATGAGCCGGTTTAATAACTGTTTAATTCGTTGTTCTTGAAAGCCAAGGACTTTTTTACCTTTAACAATGAGAGCAGGCGTCGCGTAAACATGTTGTTTTTGTAACTCACGCAAATTTTCCTTATCACTGGAAATATTTTTTAACTCGTAATCTACCTCTTCTTTATTAAGTAAAGCTACCATCCGGTCGCATTCATCGCAATCATCACTGATGTAGACACGCACTTCGTTTTCCATTCCAATTCTCCTCCGTACCTTGGTGCAAGTTCATGATGTCTCTCTCACATCAAACTTTTCCCTAGTGTGTGTATTTTCCGTATCATTTATACATTGATTCATTAAGCTATTAGTTATATAGCCATATCGACCTGGTTTTAAACATAAAAAAGAGAACGAATCTGTATAATTAAGATTCGTTCTCTTTTTGAAGTTGATCAGCGAATGTGCCAAGCTTTTTGAGTAAGCCAATGGCTTCTATTTTTTCATCCTCTGTTAAGCCGTTCGTAATATGCTCAATTTGCTTCCAGTGGTCAGGAAAAATCTCATTAAGTAGCGCCACACCATCGTCTGTAATTGAGGCATAAGTGACGCGGCGATCTTTCTCTGATTGGGTCCGTTTAACGAGCCCCTTTTTTTCTAACTTATCTACAACATAGGTAATACTCCCACTCGCTAAAAGGATTTTATCGCCAATTTTTTGTAAAGGTTGATCACCCGAATGATACAACAGTTCTAATACGCCGAAATCAGTCGTATTAAGCCCCTTACTTCTAATATCATCGGCGACTTGGTCGCTTACCGCTCGATAAGCTTTTGATAATACAACAAATAGTTTCAATGACGGGTCTTGTTTTTTCTTTTCATATTCACGTTTATCTTGTGTCATGTTTTTCCGCTCCTAAATCTCTTAAATATCAGCTCTGCTGTTATTAAACCGATGATCACCGACGCTAATCCATAGACGAACGGTTCATAAGTCACAAACGCCAATCCATACCCAACCATATAAACCAGGCTTAAATTGTATATAATCGTTTCTTTTGGTCGATGTATTGTCAGTTTCTCTATGACACGGTTTAACCACTCACGATTTAATATAACCGCGATGAGTAGAAAAGTAAAGGATTCAAGCGGTGTAAACGCCAATCCATACAGGAAATGAGAGTATCCAATTAGAAAGAATACCATCAAAATGAGTGAAAAGATAGAGTAAACACCATAATATCGTGACCACGGACCCTGCCTCACCGGTAAACTTTTAAGAAGCGGTCGATCAAAAATTGATTGAAAAATAACGTTGTTCATGCGAATGAATAACAACACAAAAATAACCATACCGACCCGTAAAAACATTGGACTTTGAAGCGACAGCAGCACCACAATGACGAGTAGCTGCATCACCATCTGAAGAATGGTACTCTTTTGTTCTGAGACATGTTGCCAAATGAGACGCGCATATAACTTCCACATCGTCTTATCAGAAACTTTTTGTCGATACCGCTTTTTCTCATACCATTCTTGTCGCTTGATAGGGACATCTTTCACCGCTGTTTTTGAGAAAAATAATTTGCTTAGCATGGTCCGGTAACTTTTATAGTCACTGACTGTGATAATATAATCCAGATCATTCACGTGCTCAATATAAATGCCACCTACTATTTGTCCTGTCACAAGTATCACCAACAAGTACGTCAAGATAGTAAAACGTTGCTCACCGGTTGAAACGACTAATGAGACAATGATTGCGAATACGCCGCTTTGAATAACGAGGCGCTCTAAAAATCCGCGCCAGCCCGTCATAGATGCTAGATACACGCGCGGGATGATCAATCCAACTTGTGTGATGAAGACAACGATGATGAGGCTCATGATTGGCTCTCTATAAACCGGAAACACTGTGAATAAAAAGACAGCGATACCGCTATCTATAATGAAATAACTCAGCATCCGCTTAAACCAAAGCAGCATAAACAAATCACGTCGTTTGTGACTGACATACTCCATTAATCGTTCACTCGAACTATAGTTTAAAATTGGTGCTTTTTTAAATAAACCGATTTGACCCATCATGATACCAAGAAAGACCATGTCACGGGTGAAAATCACTTCGCTCACATTTTGTAACAGTGCCTGATACTCAATTAACACATCACGCAACACAAGCCCGCCAATCACGATAAACGGGATAAGGTAAAAAGCTGTGACAGGATCAATCACCATAGCGATAATCTCCCGGTTGGTTCGGCGGCGTTTTTTTGTTCTTTGCCAATGGATCCAACTGAATTGTTTAATGGTTTGTTTACGCATTACTCAAACCGCCTTTTCAGTTCACCTAAATCTTGTTGGCCGCCTTCTTTAATGAGCTTACCTTGGTGTAACATGATGTAGCGGTCCATGATGCCTGATAATTGATCGAACTGGTGGGTTGTTAAAATGATTGCTTGTCCCGTTTGTTTCTTCTCTAGAAGAACGTTCGTTAATTCTTGTTGAGCATAAACATCCAAGCCAACAAATGGTTCATCAATCAGTAACAGCGGGACATCGATGATGAGTCCGGCAATTAATTGCGCTTTTTGTTTCATCCCTTTTGAAAGTTCAAGCGGGAATTGATCAAGCTCACCCGCTATTTCAAAACGGTTAGCTAAGTCATAAATCTCGTTTACTTTCTCGTCTTTGTATTGATTATAACTTTCCAAATAGAGCTGAAAATGCTGAAAGACCGTTAATTCCGGCAATAAAAAGGGTTGTTCGGGTATGTAAACGACTTGTTGCTTATAAAGAGCACTCGGTGGTATTTCACCGGCAAGCTCTAGTGTACCGTCTCTTGGCTCGATCAGACCCATCACGGTCTTAAAAAACGTTGATTTTCCCGCACCGTTATGCCCAATTAAGGCAACGACTTCACCTTGATTGACTGCCAAAGTTAAACCATCTAACGCCAAAGTCTCGCCTTGTTTCACCACAAGGTCTGTTGCTGTTAACACGGCCATGTTATTTGTCACCTTCTTTTTCAATAGGTTAGATTATTTATCATTACCGAAACCTTGAACACCCTCATTTTAGTAAGCGTTCATAATAGTAAAGCGGCACATCCCCTTCATCATTTGGACGTTCCGCGATCCACCTAAACCCATGTTTTAAGAAAAACTTTTGTGCATCCGGGTTATTTTTGAATGTATCCCCGTTAACCGCCGCTTTATTTGTTTCATCCGCTAATTGCAAGATGGCTGCCATAAATTGATGGCTGATCCCCCCGTTTCTTTGGCTTGGGCTCACCGCTAAACGCTTGATCGTTAAGGCATTTGTTGTTGTAAAAGGAATCTCTCCATATTCTTTGTGTCCGGTATGACTAAATGTACACATACCGGTGATATCCTCTCCTTGCTCATAGACATATAATTCGTATCTTTTAATGTCACGAAGAAAATCTTTGCGGGTTGGGTAACTACTGGACCACTGCACACTGCCGCGTTCACCCATTTCTTCAATGACTTCTTTAACAATACACATAACAGCATCAAGATCTGTTTCTGTTGCTAGCCGAATCATTCGCTCACCCCTTTCTTTATAGCTTCTATTTTTTTCTTCCTCAAACGAACCAACTCAGTAGGCTTTACTGAGCTGATGTCTTCTTTTCTGATTGGTCAACAACAGCGGCACCAATGATATCTCCTACCACATTTGAGGCGGTACCACCCATACCAATTAAAGCATCTACACCGGCAATCAGTGACACAATCTCTAAGGGCAAGTCAAACAAGGTGAGAACTGCGGCTAACGTCACAAGGCCCGCTGCTGGAATACCAGCTGTCCCAATCGAGAGCAGTGTCCCGATTATTACAATTGTCATCAGATCGACAAATGAAAAGTTAATCCCTGTCACATTGGCCGCAAAGACAATTGAGGCCCCCATTCTAAGCGCCCCACCATCTGAATTAAAGATGGCACCTAGTGGTAAGCTAAAATGAACAATTTTGTCTGAGATCCCAGCTTTTTTAGCACTATCCATCGCAACTGGTAACGAAGCTATACTGCTCGAGGTGAAAAAGGCGGTTGTAAAAGCTTCTCTTGTATTAGTATAAAAAGAACGAATCGGAATCTGAAAGATCCGCAGAATCCCCGTGTAAACAACGACCCAAAGGATCACAAGTCCAAGATAGAAGACACCAGTAAATTTAAGTAGAGATGTAAACGTCCCCCACCCTTGTGTACCGAAGGTAGATGCAGCAATGGCAAAGACCCCCATCGGCGCATACAGAAGAATCCCGTTTAAGATGTTGAAAAAGAGCGTGTTCGCCACTTCAAAAAACTCTTGTAAGTAGTTACCGTATTTTTTCATCTTGTCACCCTGTGAAAACATCATATGTGACATTGTAAAGCCGACAATGACCGCAAGAAAAAGGATGGCCATTAAATTCCCTTCACTAAAAGCGGCAAAGATGTTACTCGGTACGATATTTAAAAGTACATCAGCAAAGTTTGGATTACTTGGCTGGTCAACCGTTACATTAGGTAAGGATAATGCCTCACCCGGATTAATCCAAAGCGCTAAGCCAAGTCCGATCAGAACTGCCGCAGCTGTCGTTGTACCATAATATAAGATCAACTTCCCGCCCGTTCTGCCTAATTCTTTCGGGTTCATTTTATTTACGGCGAGTACAACGGTTAAAAAGACGACCGGTGTTGCAATCATACTTAAGAGATTGATTAATATCGTGCCGAGTGGTTTTAACACCTCAGCAGAAGGGCCTACAATGACACCTACTAGTAAGCCTAATACAAAACCGACTGTCATTTTTACGATTAAAGAGGTGTTTTTATATTTTCTCCATATGCTCATGTACCGTCACTCCTATTTTTATATTTTGTGAGTTCATTATATGTGAAACTGTCTGTTTTACCAACCCTTACGTCTTTAGAACGTTTCCTATTTTAGAAACTTTTATGAGCGCGCCTCGGCTATGCAAACAAAAAAGGCGCAGTCAATTGACTACACCTGAGAGGTTACTCCGTTTCGATGACTTCTTGGTACTCCATTTGCCCTAACATATAAGCAACACTTAGGCCAAAACCAAAGGCGATAATACTAAGTAACCAGTCCATCATTCCTTTCGGAAGTCCAGGGAAAATAACGTATATCGAACCAATCACAAGTCCAATAACGACCGCATAAGTCGCATACGTATAGTTTGTTAAGAAGAACTTAATCACTTTACTCATCGTGATAATACCGAAGCCAATCCCAATCGCGGTAACAATTAAAATATCTATTTTCATCTCATTCACCGCATTAATAATGGTCCCGTACGCACCGATGATGACTAAAATAAGCGAGCCACTGATACCTGGTAAGATCATCGCTGTACTTGCGATAAAACCAGCTAACATTAAATAGCCGTAAACGCTTGGGGTAATCGTTTCAATAACAAACCCTTCATCGCCTTTTAAAAAGCCCATCATTGCCGCTAACACGACACCAATAATAAGCAACACATAGTGATACGTCTTAAATTGATGCTTACTGTCGGCTTTTTTAAATAAGTAAGGCAAGACACCTAAAATTAACCCAAGAAAAGCAAATTGGGTTGGTCTAGGATAATGTTCGAACAGCCATTCAATCGCTTGGGCTAACACAAGGATAGCTGTTAACACCCCAATTCCTAACGGAATAAGAAAGGCTAAATGTTTCTTCCAATCCTTACTGAACAGTCCGTTAATTGATAAGATCAATTGATCGTAAATGCCTAACACTAAAGCAATCGTACCTCCGCTGACACCTGGGACAACATCACTTGCGCCCATCATCATGCCGCGGTATATATTTCTCCACTCCATACATACACTTCCCTTTATTGATAGATAGTATTTTTAAACTGTTCCTTATTATAGCAAATATCTCATTCAAGTGATACTAGAAACAAAAAAGAGGGCAGAATGCCCCCTGTATCTACTCTGATTAACTCTAACAGTGCTTTGGTTGACTGATCATCAACTAAAATACACATGTTACGTGTTAAATATGCGATTTATGTATTATTTATTCTTAAATTGTAACTCTCTTAATATTTCAGAAACACCGATAGCAATACTGGCATTTAGCATGCCAAATGCGGACACAATAAACGATAATCCATAATATTGCGTAAAGATATTCATCACAAAAAATATAGAACAAATAAGGAATACGACAAGACCAAAAACAAATAAGAATCTACCCACTCTCACCCCTCCAATTGAACAATAGCTACCTCTAGTTGAGAAAGCCAAGCTTCTTTTTTAAATATATGTTGCAGCTGTTACTGCCATTTAAGTCTCTCTATATTCATTTATTTTTATAACATTCTTTTCAATGGCGCTAACACTCGTTAAGAACATATTGAGAGAATCTTTACAGATCTATTTCTTGTCAGTCCTTGAAATTAGATCGCCTATCCATTTTCCAAATGCCTGATTCTTTCTCCAATCCATAAATAATCGATTTATTAAACTTCCCGTAACTTATTCTCATCTCTACGAATGCATCTTTATCTGTTTGATCTTCTTCCCTAACTTCGATTGAATGATAGTATCTGAACGTTGCCGCACTGTTTAGGTCCTTCATAAGCAAACCTTCTTTAGTATATGTTTGTTGAAATGTCACAAGGTCAGGTAATGTCCCATCATTATATGTGAGTGTATAGATTGCATCTATATCACCAATAACGACAGAATGATAGTAAATCAACACGATTTTCTCAGGTGAAAATTGTGATAAATGTTCTGTATCCTTCTCTTCTCTGAATAATTTATATGCTTCTAATTCCGCTTCGGAGAGGTCACTTAAATATGAAAAATCAGCTTCATGTTGCTCGATTATCATTTGCTTTTCTTTAACGGTTTCTTCTAGTTCAACAATTTGTTGATCTAATTGTTCTAACGTACGTCTTTGAGCTTCTATCACATTTTTTTGCTCTTCTACGGTCTCATTAGTACCTCATCCCCCTAATTGAACTACCCCCACCTAATATCTAACGAACCCTTGAGAAAGGCGTATTCTCGCTCTAAATGATCAATTTTCATTCATACGTATTTTAACATATTTTTTCCTTTTTGTTCACAAAATCTAAATATATTCCTGGTAACCACGACCAAAAAACGAGAGTATGCATTAAAATTGATTAGATAATCATATACAATCTCTTTCACAACTTTCATAACTAACAATTATCTTTTAAATTTCCAAAGTCTTTTCACATCTTAGCATATATAAGATCCCCATTTTCTATAACGAAAAAAGAGAGCCCTTTAGCTCTCTTTTCCATTTTGGTCATCGTTACTTCTTATATTACCGGATAACGACTTATTCCTTCACATTATTCAATAAACGTCATCTCTGGCATCCACTCCGTATAATGTTGTTTCAGTTCTTGTTCAATCGCTTCATGGTTTGAGAGCATATCATCTGTCACATCCACCAGTGGATGAACGCGGTACTGTCTCGGTACTGTTTGATTAAAGTGAACATAGGTCAACAACATTTCCGGTTCTTTTAGTTGAATTTCTTCCCCTGTTTTTTCAACCGTCACATTGACAATCCCACCGAGCTGGCGATACAGTTCGTCTTGACCGGATAAGAAGTTACCGAGTGAATAAATCACAAACCCTCTTGTCCCGTCTTCGCGTTCAACCCATTCTGCTGGTTGTAAGACGTGAGGGTGATGACCAAAAATGATATCAACCCCAGCATCAATCATGCGCTCTGCCAGCCGTTGCTGTTCGTCATTGGGGGTACGCTGATACTCTTGTCCGAAATGAAGGTGCATCACGACAACATCAGCTTCTTCTTTTGCAGCCTCAATATCTTTTAACATACGTTCTTCATCAATTAATGACACAAGATGTGATTTCCCTATTGGAATCGGGATACCATTTGTGCCATAAGTATAGCCTAAAAATGCGAAACGGATGTCATTCTTTTCAACGATCCGCAACCTGTCTTCATCCGCTTCATCTTTATAACTACCGACATAAGGCATCTCTAACTGATCCCAGTGTGCTAACGCTGATTGGATCACCGCTTCGCCACGGTCAAGGGTATGATTGTTCGCAAGCGTCACAAGATCAACCCCCATATTTTTAAGCGCATCCCCTACTTCTTTTGGGCTATTGAACTGCGGATACGTGGATAAACCGTGACTAACACCGCCGATCATCGTTTCTTGATTGGCGGTTAGTAAATCATAGCGATCGAGATACGGCTTCACCCCTTCAACCATGGGCATAAAATCATACCCCTCTTCAACTTTCGCATCGTTATAAACACGACTATGAATAAGCATATCACCAAAGGCCCCGATGCGAACTGATTTAGTAAACAGCTCCTCCGGTACGTCTTTTTCTTTTTCTATCACCGGTAAATCAACCCATGTATTCTGCGCTGTCCCTTCAAATGGCTCACTACAGGCAGACAACACGATCACAAATAACACGATACTTATAAACTGATGTATTCTTTTCATATTTACGGCCTCATTTCAGAAAAAATTGTTGTGCTTCTTTTGTTTCTTTTCCCTTTTTCTTTTCTCTTCAAGCGATAATAGTTATAATAGATGTATCGAGCTTATCATAAAATCCTAAAAAGTAAATAAGTCATTTACCCATCATTTATATTTATACAGTAAAAGTAACGACAACGTCACGTATACATACGATGCAGACACGATAGACAAGATAGACTAGAGGGGGATAACCATGATTAGAAATAACTTAATGCGCGCCATTACGTATGCAGCCAATAAACATAGAGACCAAGTAAGAAAAGTCGATAAGACCCCGTTCATTGCTCACCCTTATCGAGTGGCGATGTTACTACAAGAACATGACTGCGACGCGGAGATTGTCATTGCGGCGCTTTTACATGACACCGTAGAAGACACAGACTGTACGTTTGAAGAACTTGAGCACTTATTTGGTGAGGATGTAAAAACTTATGTCGATTATGTCACCGAACTTGATAAACAGGTCCCGTGGAAAGAACGAAAAGAACATAGTATTGAAGCGTTTAAATCTGTCCCTTATGATGTAAAGCTACTCATTGCGGCCGATAAAATAGATAACTTACAATCAATGATTGACCAAGAAATGGTTCACGGAGAAGCGATGTGGCACAATTTTGTTGGCTCAAGAGAAGAACAAGTTTGGTATTATCAGGAGATTTTTACATCGATTACAGAGAACTTATCAGATGACGAATGGCATCCACTGTTTTATCTGTTTCAAGCATTACTAGAAAAGTTTCAAGAAGGTGACGTTTCCCAGCACTAAAAACCTTAACCTATTCCATAACCTACATTATTTTTCTTTAAGGAGATGACCATGCGCGGCTATATTATTAACCTATCACTCAATGACACTGACCCACTCGTTTACCGGCAAGTCATTTTACCGGAACGCACGACGTTTAACCGTCTACATGACACGATTCAAAACGTGACAAATTTTTTAAGCGGTTACCCTTATTTTCACCGGCATCTTTATACGTTCGACTTACCCGAGGAAGACCAAGTCGTAACCAACGATGAAGAACGCTATTTAGAGCATAAAGATTATCTAAAAAACAAACAATGGTTTGAAGACCGACTAAATCATATACCACGAGCCATGCGAAGATATGAAGAGAAAAACTTAGCGTATTTACGAAAGACCGTAAAATTACCTGAACGAAACTATATCGATCACTACCTCGAAAACTATAAAACCATGACGTATTTATATGATTACGGCGCAGGATGGGAATTTACCATCACGCTAGAAGCGGTTGTTGATGACTATTATTTTGGTTACCCTACTTTACTTGAAGCAGAAAATGACGCCCCACCTGAGGATGTTGCCGGTGCTGAAGGTTTCTATCGCTTTTTAGAAGCTTATTATAACCCTTCAGATCCTGAGCATAAACAAGCCCTTATTTTCGGAAAAAAGAACGGTTTCCGACCTCTTGATTTTGATTATATTAACGGGGGGCTTAAAAGCATCAAATACCGTAAAACCGAGTGGGAGCATATCAACCATGACCATTACAACATTATTGGCCCACGCTATATAAAAAAGTAATCACAACACCTTTTGACAAAGAACCCTGCTATTTCAATAATGAAGCTGTAGCTTTTACGAAGAGATGACGAACATGTCATCTCTTTTTTTGATGCCTATGTTAACGATATGTGATCATTGAGAAGCGTTATTAACAATTTATCCCTTACATTATGATATATTAGCGTATTTCAGACGATAGTCGTCTATATTTAACGATGCACGAGCTATACCGGTGAGAGACAAGCTGAGTCGGCTATATCCTAAAATAGGAGATTTTATCCACTTTGAATATTCATAACAATGTACGTTAACATAATTAACGTGAGTGTCGACGACAAGATATTGAAAATGGATAAAGAGAGACAACTATATCTTGTAGACACAAAAATACAGGGAGGTAGCAATCACAATGAAAAAGTTTATCAAAGGTTTAGTATTACTCAGTATATTACTACTTGTCACCGCTTGCGGTGGTGGAGATGAGGAATCAGGCTCATCGCTTGATGCATTAAAAGAACAAGGCTACGTCACCGTTGGTTTTGCTAACGAGGCGCCTTATGCGTATGAAGAAGATGGTGAATTAAAAGGGGCGGCTTACGATATCGCAGCGGCTGTCTTTAACGAATTAGGTATTGAAGAAGTACGTGGCTCACTACAAGACTGGGGTCAACTCGTACCAGGGGTCCAAGCGGGACAATTTGATGCGATTACAGCTGGTATGGCGATTACACCTGAACGTGCCGAGAACGTCTTATTCGGCGAGCCGGAAATGACTTACGGTGAAGGCTTAGTCGTTGAAGCAGGTAACCCACATGACATTAAAAGCTTTGAAGATATCGCGAGTAACGAAGATACTACTGTCATCGTGATGGAAGGCGCAACCGGAATCGAGTTCTTACGTCAGTCTGGTGTAAGCGATGACCAAATTACGTATGCGGCGAATATTCCAGATACATTCGCGGCGGTTCAATCAGGTCGTGCCGATGCGACAACCGGAACGGAAATGACGATGCGAATGGCATTTGAATCAGCCAACACTGAAGACTTAGAATTTGTTGAATCATTTGAACAACCAGATGTTGAAGGGGTACCAAGTTATGGTGCCGCGGCCTTTAGCTTAGAAAACGAAGCATTACGTGACGCTTACAATGAAGCCCTACAAACATTAAAAGACGATGGTACCGTCCAAGAACTACTTGAGAAGAATGGTTTCCACCCGGAATCAAACTTCCCAGGTGCTGATATTACGACAGAAAGTATTGTGAACGGCGATAACTACTAAGGAACCGTCTTAGTTTTATGATCCAGTTCCTAGAAGGGGGCTGGATCTTCTTTTATTAAACGAAAAAGGATGTGTGAAATGTATGCAAGATATTCTCTCGATCTCACAAGAACTTTCTCGTGGCTTATTCGTTACGATTAGTATCTTAATTGCCTCGAGTTTATTCGCCTATTTTATGGGCTTTGTTTCAGGCTTACTCAGGCTATCGAAACATACGGTCATTCGAAAATTAACCGGCCTTTACATTGAATTATTTCGCGGCACCTCACTCATTGTTCAGTTATTCTGGCTTTATTATGCCATTCCGATGTTGTTTGGGATTAATTTAGGCTCGAACTGGATTATTGGTGTCATTGCGATTGGACTGAACTACGGGGCTTACCTGTCAGAAGTCGTTCGCGGGTCGGTTGAAGCGGTCGATGACGGACAAACAGAAGCAGCGATTGCGCTTAATCTATCAAGTTTTCAAAAAATGCGCTACATTATTTTACCGCAAGCCGTGCGGATGATGTTACCAGAGTTCGGTAACTATACGATTCAGATGTTAAAAGGGACCGCTCTTGTGTCCTTAATTAGTTTAAATGATATTTTATACTACGGAAACATTCTCCGTAGTTCGAATCTGTCACAAGCGCCTCTGATTTATTTAGTCATTTTAATTTTCTATTTCGTCCTTGCCTTACCGCTTATTTTCCTTACTCGTAAAGCAGAAGACATCTCAAAGAAAGGGGTGGCTAATTAATGAGTTATTGGAGTTTTGAACGATTCTTTGAAGCGTGGCCATATATATTAAAAGGTCTCCACATTACTGTTGGTGTCACTATTAGTGCCTTTTTATTCGCCCTCATTTTCGGGTTAGTTTGGACATTCTTACGCCGTATACCAGAACGTCACATTAACTGGGTCGTCACTTGGGTGATGGAATTTATTCGTTCAACACCACCACTTGTGCAACTGTTCTTTATTTACTATGCTTGGCCTGAGATTCCTGTTGTTGGGGTAACACTCAGTCCCTTTGTGAGTGCCGTTGTTGGTTTTGGTATACACTTTAGTACGTATATTGGTGAGATTTACCGGTCTGGTATTGAGAGTGTGGAAAATGGCCAGTGGGAAGCCTCAACTGCTTTAAACTTCTCACTACTGGATAAATGGCGGTTAATCATTTTACCACAAGCGTTCCCACCAACTGTACCGATGCTTGGAAACTACTTTATCATTATGTTTAAAGAAGTGCCACTCGCGTCTACAATCGGACTCACCGGGATCTTGCACATGGCCAATAGCTTCGGTTCCGAGCACTTTAACTTAATTGAAGCGTTAACGGTTGTCGGGATTATTTTCCTTGTGTTAAGTTACCCATCTGCCCGATTAATTAAGAAATTAGAAGTGAAACTAAATACCCGTTTTGATAAAAATCAAGTCATTGATCCAATCGAATCATGACAACTTAAAGGAGTGACAAACATTATGACAAAACCAATTGTTGAATATAAAGATGTACACAAATCATTTGGCGATGTAGAAGTATTAAAAGGGATTGATTTAGATATCTTCCCAGCTGAAAAAATAGCCGTAATCGGGCCAAGTGGTTCTGGTAAAACAACGATTATCCGGATGTTGATGACGCTAGAAGAACCAACAGATGGTGATATCATTGTCGATGGTAAAAACCTATGGAAGATGGAAAAGCACGGAAAGATGGTTGAAGCAGATGAAAAACACTTACGCGAGATCCGCGGAGATATCGGGATGGTGTTCCAGCACTTTAACCTGTTTCCTCACATGACCATCTTAGAAAACTGTATGACTGCGCCAATTCATGTGAAAGGCGAAAAGAAAAAAGAAGTCAAGCAACGTTCCATTGATATGTTGGAACGCGTTGGCCTGGGTGATAAAATTAATAACTATCCATCACAACTGTCGGGTGGACAAAAACAACGGGTGGCGATGGCACGAGCGCTCGTCATGCGGCCAAAAATTATGCTGTTTGATGAAGTTACCTCAGCCTTAGACCCTGAGCTTGTCGGTGAAGTACTTGAAGTTATTCGTGACATTGCCAAAAATGATGACATGGCCATGGTCCTTGTCACACACGAGATGGACTTTGCGCTTGATGTTGCTGATAAAGTGTTATTCTTAGATGATGGTGTTATTGCGGAACAAGGGTCGGCGAGTGATGTCATTGAACACTCAGAAAACCCAAGGGTACAAGAATTCTTAAGTCGTTTCCGCGGCTAGGTCCGGGGAAAATCAAACAAAAAATGATCAAAAAAATAACGAAATACCTGTACGAATCACGACGTGTCAATCCTTGGCCACGTCGTGATTCTTTTTATGGATTTATTATGCATCTTTTTTTCCATCAGGCTCGTCACAGACAGTGAACAGTAAATGGAGGGAATAAATATGATTGAAGTAAAACAACTGTCCCATCAGTTTGAACTTGGGAAAAAAGATAAGAAAACCGTCATTCCTGTCTTACAAGACGTGAGTTTTTCAGTAACTAAAGGTGAAATTGTAACGTTAGTCGGTCGGAGTGGTTCTGGTAAATCCACATTGCTGCATTTAATTGGTGGCTTCTTACCGCGTCAAAGCGGAAATATTATCATCAATACAACCGATGTGAGTGACTTTACAGAAGCGCAGTTCGCTGAATTTCGCCTTGGCACGATTGGCTTTATCTTTCAGAACTTTCAATTGATCCAATCAATGACTGCTTATCAAAATGTTGAATTACCACTCATTTTACAAGGCGTAAGTGAAACCGCCCGTAAAATACAAGCATTAGACACATTAGAAAAAGTCGGTCTTAAAGGGTTTGAACATCATTATCCGAGTGAACTATCTGGTGGTCAACAACAACGGGTCAGTGTCGCACGTGCTCTTGTCTTAAATCCACTTATTATTCTAGCCGATGAACCGACAGGCAGCTTAGACTCTGAAACAGAAGAAGACCTGCTTCACCTCATTAAAGAGCTAAATGAATCCCTTGATATCACCTTCCTCATTATCACGCATGATGATGAAGTCGCAAAAATTGGTCACCGTTCACTGATGATGCATGACGGCGCCCTTATCAATCAGGAGGTGAAGTAATGTTATTTAAAGATCAGCTTTACTTCGTCAGAGAAAATATGAAAAAGAATAAAATGCGGATTTTTATGACCGTGCTCGCAACAGCGATGGGGACAGCCTTCTTAATTGTCCTAGCTTCTGTTGCTTTCGGTTTACATGACACCTTGATTAAAGATGTGCTCGAACAAGAAACAGTCAATCAAGTTCAAATTTACGGGAAAGACGATCCAAATAGTCAAGGAATTACGGATGAAGACATTGACTATTTCCAGTCACTTGAACATGTCCGTGCCGTTAGAAAACAAAGCTTCTTTCGCCAGTCACCACTCGTTTCAATAAACGGCTATGAAGTGAGTCCGCGGACTGTTGCGGTGGATATGGATGCATTAGAAACAGGGGGTACCCCGCTTAAAGAAGGGCGATACGCCACATCGAGTGATGAAGTTGTTGTTGGGTATCACTTTTATGAACAACTATTAAAAGATGATACCGACCCTGAAGATATGTATGATGAAAATGGTGAGCGCGTAGAAGAAACGTTGTACCAAGGTGAGCTCATC
Organism: Bacillota bacterium; assembly: GCA_051746745.1. Taxonomy (GTDB): domain Bacteria; phylum Bacillota; class Bacilli; order Bacillales; family Amphibacillaceae; genus Halolactibacillus. Next base: position 34,315 of record JBNJFJ010000008.1, read on the forward strand.
GGTGAAACAATCGACCTTACCGTATCTCGATTAATTAACGAGACCGACACAGAAGAAAAAACATATCAACTGACCATTGTCGGTGTGACAGCTGAACCAGCCAACGAATGGCAACAAGACCAAAGTCTTTATACGACCTTTGACTTTTACCAGTCAGTCAGTGAATATACCGGGACACCTGGTGGGGAAATGTATTTCCAAGAAGAACCGATGGATTTGACGTTTTACTATGATGAAGTAACGATTCAATCGAATAACTTAGAAAATGTACAAGCTTTAACTGATACCATTAACGACCAAGGCTATTACGGCTACTCGGTTGCATCAGAACTCAAACAAATCAATATGTTATTTACTATCGCAAAAGCCGGGCTAATTTTCATTGGGGCGATTGCCGTTATTATTGCTTCAATTGGGATCTTTAATACGATGACGATGGCGGTCACTGAGCGGGCACCAGACATTGGGATTATGAAAGCGATTGGTGCTAGTCCTAAGACAATTAAACAGATTTTCTTACTAGAAAGTAGCATCATCGGCATTATGGGCGCAACGATTGGGACCTTAGTGAGTTACCTCATCAGTTTCTTAGTCAATATGGGCTTACCAATGATTTTAGAAGCTGCCTTTGAAGATCAACTACCTGAAGGGTTCCAGTTCTCAAGTATCCCGTTTTCACTTGTGTTGATTGCTTATATTATCTGTCTATTCGTCACCTTGATATCCGGGTCACGACCAGCTAAGAAGGCCACAAAAATTGATGTCTTAAGTGCGTTAAGACGCGAATTATAATCAAACCATTACAAATATCGAACAATTAGAGAGGAGCCATTACAATGAAGCATTGGGGACTAATTCTTGTCATGTGCCTTATAACATTAACGGCCTGCGGTCAAAAAGAACCAGAGTCATCTGTATTCCAATATAAAGGTTCATTCGTTGGTGACAACAGCGCCGTCATTAATATAAGTCGCATGGTAACAACGATGGAAACTGTCGACAGCTTTAAGCTTCAAACAAAACAAGAACCTTACGGGATTGAGTTATATTATGAAAATGATGAGCCCTATGCCTTTAATAAGATTGATAAAGAAGTCCATCAACAATCCCTTTATCTCTATTACTTGATTGACAATGTAGACTACATCAGTTTTATCTTTAATAACCAAATCATTCATACTGAACGCGACATGTATGCGAGTGACATAAAAGCGCTCAATAAGATTGAAAATATCAATGAACAAAAAGTGAATAACTATTTATATGACACATATGCCCCTTAATGAAACACGCGCCTGACTATAGAAAGAGTCAGGCGCGTGTTTTAACTATGGGTATTTTGACTATAAAATCTTTGACTTAGTTTTATTGACATCCCATTAACAACGGCAGAAACGAATACAACCATCCAGACAAATAACGGGGATACAATGAAGGCACCATAACTGGACGAAATCTGCATCATAGAAAAGGGGACAGTTGTAAGGAAAATCAAGACCGCAAAGACTGCCCCAAACACAAGTCGACCTTTTTCCATACCAAACTTAAATATAAATGGCATTAATACCGCATAAGCAATTAAAGCCGTTGCTATCATTAACAACATGTTTACAACAAATACTGGATACAGTGACAATGATAAATTTAAAACACCAAGCGCATGGTAAATTAATTGTGCAATTAAAATAAAGCTACTTACTACCGCCATAAAGCCATAACCGAGGACATATTTACTTAACACAATCGTTTTTCCTGATATGGGCATCATCCGCATCAGTCGGTCCCATTTGGCGCGTTCATCATAGCCAAATGAAGAGATTGGAATAATAATCGCATACATCACGGTAAAACTGATCATATTCGATGCTGGAATGAGTCCAAAACCAGCAATGATTATGATGAGTATCCGCATCTGTTTATCTAAAGTGAAAATATCTTTTAGGAGCAACCCTTTCATGAAACGTTCAATCCTTTCGTCATCAATATCAGACTATCCGCTAACATCCCTAGCGAATATATCGTCCAGGATTATGAGTGCCTCTTAATCGACCAACAATCCTCTCCACCACCGACGTCGACTTGTCCATTGAATTTTGATTACCAATTAATTTATCACTAATGACTCAATCTCATTTGAAGCTACCTTAAGTAGATCACTGCGTTTAGGAAAACAATCTTTTCTTCCATTAACCATTGGTATTTTGACTATAAAATCTTTCGCTTAATTTTATTGAGCCAATATTAACAACGATAGCAACCACTAAAAGCAGCCAGATAAACCAAGGAGATATAAAGAGTCCATCAGAGATAATTTGAATGAAAGAAAACGGAATGGTTAAGAAAATTAACGCCGCAAAGACAGCGCCAAACACAAGTCGTCCTTTTTCCATCCCCAGTTTAAAGATAAACGGCATTAACACCGCATAGCCAATTAAAGCCATGAAAACCATGAAGATCACGTTCACCAGAAAGGCTGGGTATGACGCTAACGTTAAATCTTGATAACCAAAGGCGTGATAACCAAATTGCGCTATTAACATAATGACACTAATCAAACCAACAAAACTATAACCGAGAACATATTTACTTAAGATAATTGACCTTTCAGGTATCGGCATCATCCGCATCAACCGGTCCCATTTGGCACGTTCATCATAACCGAATGAAGAAATCGGGATAATGATCGCATACATCACTGTAAAACCGATCATATTTGATGCCGGAATAAGCGCAAAACCAGCAATGACAATGAGAAGCACCCGCATCTGTTTTTCTAACGTAAAAATATCTTTTAGGAGTAATCCTTTCACGATTGCTTCACTCCTTTTGTCATCAAAATCATCACATCTTCTAATGTCGCTTTTTCTAAATCACCAAAGACTGTGTCAGACGAGGAGAGTGCCTCTTTATCCACCAACAACTCAACCGCATAACGACTCATCCGTTGACCTTTAATCGCGGCTTGATTGATGGTTAAGGCATTGATCTCTTCCGGCGCTACTTTTAGTATCCGATAGCGTTCCAATAACTCATCTTTTTCTTCCATGAACTTAAGGCGCCCTTCATGTAAGAAGGCAATATAGTCACAACTTTTTTCTAAGTCACTGACGATATGTGACGACAACAGCACCGTATGACGTTCATCACGAGTAAACTCATTAATGATATCCAAAATTTCTTCACGCACCATCGGATCTAACCCACTTGTCGCTTCATCTAAAATCAGTAATTCTGCGTGATGCGACAAGGCAACAGCCAGTTGTAATTTCATTTTCATCCCACGCGAAAAGTCTTTAAACACTTGATTGTATGGTAATTTAAACTGTTCCATGTAGTGATCAAAAACGTCATCATCCCAAGCGTTGTAGATATCTTTCAACATGATCCGAATCCGTTTCGCTGTCAGCGTTTCAGGATAATAGGCTTCATCTAATACAACACCAATTTTTTGTTTTGTTTCTAAAAATTCATCCGCCTCATTATTCACGCCAAGGACATGAATCGTCCCACTATCTTTTTTCAACGCCTGCATAATCATATGTAACGTCGTACTTTTACCTGCCCCGTTCTCACCAACGAGTCCAACAATCGATCCCGTTGGGATCGTTAAATGAAGGTTCTCTATCTTAAAGTTTTTAAACTGCTTACTCACATCCGTTAATTCAATCGCCTGCATCACTTTCGTCCTCCTTCTGTTTCACTCTTTAATACATCTAGTAACGCTTTAAGTTCATCTGTTGATATACCGACAGTGTCGGCCAAATCAAGCGCGTCTTGTAGATGGTTTTCGATTTGTTTTAAATACTCCTCTTTAATAAGCGACGGATTCATGCCTTTTACATAAGACCCGCGCTTAGCCATCGTGTATATAAATCCATCACGCTCTAACTCTTCATAGGCACGTTTTGTGGTAATAACACTGACTTTTAAATCCTTTGCCAGTTGCCTGATTGAAGGTAAGGCTTCATCTTGTTTTAACTCGCCTGCAATAATTTGCGATTTAATTTGATCATAAATTTGTTTAAAAATCGGCGCATCTGATTGATTATGAATCACTAAGCGCATCGTTTCACCAACTTTCTGTATATATACAATATACACAATATAAACAGACATGTCCACTAGTTTTTTCAAAAGAAAAAGCGCCCCCTCGTAAAAGGAGACGCTTAGTGATTTTTTAATATATGTTTCTATTTTTTCGCATACAGCTTATCATAGTAATCTTCAAGCATACGTTTAACCGCATAACGATCACGGGTTGATTCGATACTGCGTGCCATCATTTGTACCCACTTATCATGGTTTTGATAGAAGGTTGGTAACACTTCTTCTCTTAATACACGATAAAGCGCATCTAAATCATGCTTATCTAATGCTTGAACGTCATCAGATTCGAAGCCATCACCAAACTGCCAGCCGTTTTCACCGTGTTCACACGCTTCTGGCCACCAGCCGTCTAATGTACTTAAGTTTAAGACACCGTTCATCGCCGCTTTCATACCTGAGGTTCCACTTGCTTCTTTCGGACGACGTGGGTTATTGAGCCACACATCAGACCCGCGTGTTAACATTGCCCCGATTGTCATATCATAGTTCTCTAAGAAGACAACAGCATGCGGGTATTTCTGCGCCATCTTCACAAGTGACGACACAATGCCTTTACCCGTATCATCGAGTGGGTGAGCTTTACCTGAGAAGACAATCTGTACATCACCTGATTCAAGTAATGGGCCAATAATCGCTTCATCTGTAAAGATAAAGTCACTACGCTTATAAGGTGCAGCCCGACGAGAGAAACCAATGATCAGTTTATCTTCTTTAAGGCGAACGCCGTTACGTTCTTCAATAAAATCAATTAACGCGCGTTTATTTTCTAAGTGACGTGACCATAAGTCGCCACCATTAGCTTGTAAGTCTAACATTTTTTCATCGACCCATGTTGGACGGTGAATACAGTTCGTAATTGGAATAATCTCTGAGCGATTATCCACATGTGCCCACATTTTATTTGCCGTCTCACCATGTAATTCGGCAACGGCATTAGACATACGTGACAGTCTTAGCGCCCCAACTGTCATATTAAATGGTGCGCCACCGATTTCAACAAGTTGTTCTACTGTTAGACCATTAGCTGCGCCCATGTATAATAATTTTTCGATTGGGTGTGATTCATTTCCCTCAACAATTGGCGTGTGGGTTGTGAAGACGGTCTCGTCACGTGTTTGTTTCCACGCTTCATAAAAGTCAGCACCTTGGTTCATCTTTTCACGCATTAATTCAAAACCAGCAAACAGTGCGTGACCTTCATTGAAGTGATACACATCAATGTCATGACCGAGTTTACGTAAGGCACGCACACCCGCAATACCAAGAACCATCTCTTGGGCAATCCGTTCTTCACCGAACCAGCCATATAATTGACCGGTAATCCATGCTTCTGGGTTACCTGGTACATCTGTATCTAATAAGTATAACGGAACATTGCCGAATTGTTCGACTTTCCATACTTTACACGTGATGTTTTGCTTTCTAATCGTCACATCAACGGTCACACCGGTATCTTCTAAGAAATCATAATCATAATTGTGATAACTATCATATGGCTTACCATGTTCATCAATGCGTTGATCTGTATAACCTTGTTTCCACTTAATGCCGATCCCTACCATTGGGTAATCATGATCTTTGGCTCCTTTTAAGTAATCTCCTGCGAGAATCCCTAAACCACCTGCATACGTTTTCATACTTGTGTCCAATCCATACTCCATACAGAAGTATGCTACACGTGAATCTTTATTTGTCATTACAATTCCTCCTTCGTATGATTAGCTTGATATGATGCTTCGTTTCGTGTTTTGAAAGCGCAATCACTCTACATATTCTATCCTACACTATTTTTTAACTTTTGCCTAGTGTTTTTGAGAAATCGGTTGCATTATTTTTAATTATCTCACAATGAACATTCCTTTATGATCCTCTCTTCGTTTCATATGCCCCGCTCTCATATTACTTTACTCTCTATTCCCTGAAAAAATTAAAATGAAACAAAAAACAGGACATCGCTGTCCTGTTTTCATCTATTTATTTCTTTTTCGATGCTTTTTCGCGTTCGTTTTTATTTAAGATTTTTTTACGTAAACGAATCGATTCTGGTGTCACTTCACAGTATTCATCATCGTTCAAGTATTCAATCGCTTCTTCTAAGCTTAACTGACGCGTTTTTCGAATGGTTGAGGTTTGATCTTTATTCGCTGAACGAACGTTAGTTAAATGCTTCTCTTTCGTAATATTAACGGTTAAGTCATTATCACGGTTGTGTTCACCAACAATCATCCCGGCATACACTTCTGTACCCGGTTCAACGAAGATAATCCCGCGGTCTTCTAAGTTCATGATGCCATAAGTAGATGCCTTACCGTTCTCTAAAGCAACAAGAACACCTTGGCGGCGTCCGCCAACTTTACCTTTAACAACGGGTTGATAACTATCAAATGTGTGGTTAATAATACCATAACCTCGTGTTTGTGTTAAAAATTCGGTTGAATAACCTATAAGACCACGTGAAGGCACTTTAAACTCAAGTCTCACTTGACCATTGCCTTGGTTGATCATATCGATCATTTCACCTTTACGAGAACCTAAGGATTCCATAACAGCTCCTGTATGTTCTTCAGGAACATCTACTTGGACGTGTTCAACTGGTTCGCACTGGACACCGTCAACATCTTTAATGATAACCTGTGGTTTTGATAACTGGATTTCGTAACCTTCACGACGCATGTTTTCAACAAGAATCGATAAGTGTAATTCCCCTCGACCAGATACGATCCACGCATCCGGTGAGTCGGTTGGGTCGACGCGTAAACTCACATCGGTTTCTAATTGAAGCATCAAGCGCTCTTCAATTCTGCGTGAGGTAATATATTTCCCTTCACGCCCCGCAAATGGGCTGTTGTTCGTTACAAATGTCATTTGTAGCGTTGGCTCATCGATGTGTAAGATTGGTAACGCATCTAAGTGATTACTTGGGCACACCGTTTCACCGACGTTAATATCTTCTAAACCAGCTAAAGCAATAATGTCACCACTATGTGCTTCATTGATTTCAATCCGTTTCAGTCCTAAGAAGCCGAAGATTTTAGAGACACGGAAACTTTTCGTTGAACCGTCTTTTTTAATCAGCGTCACTTGTTCACCGACTTTAATTGACCCACGTACAACCCGTCCAATACCAATACGACCTAAGTAGTCGTTGTAATCAAGTAACGTTACTTGGAATTGAAGCGGATCTTTTGAGTTATCAACGGGTGCCGGAATATTAGTCATAATCGTCTTAAAGACCGCTTCCATTGACTCTTCTTGTGCTTCTGGCTCTTCACCTGATGTTCCGTTTAAAGCTGACGCATAAACGACAGGGAATTCTAATTGCTCATCATCGGCACCGAGTTCGATGAATAAGTCTAACACTTCATCAACGACGTGCTCTGGACGTGCATTTGGACGGTCAATCTTATTTAAAACAACCACTGGTCTCAGTTTTTGTTCCAATGCTTTTTTCAACACAAACCGTGTTTGTGGCATACAGCCTTCATAAGCATCAACGACAAGTAATACACCGTCAACCATACGTAAAATCCGTTCTACTTCACCACCAAAGTCGGCGTGACCTGGTGTATCTAAAATATTAATACGCGTATCATTGTAATTGATCGCGGTATTTTTTGCTAAAATGGTAATCCCACGTTCACGTTCGATATCGTTTGAATCCATCATCCGATCATCGGTTTGTTCATTCTCACGAAACGTGCCTGAATAACGTAACAATTGATCGACTAACGTTGTTTTTCCGTGGTCAACGTGGGCGATAATTGCTATGTTACGAATATCTTCTCTTAATTGCATCCCTAAACATCTCCTCTTTGTGTAAAAAAACCTCGACTGACAGTTTAACTGAGTAAGTATAGCATAAAAGAAACCTCATCGTATAGGCTTTTCACCAAAAAAATGAAAATAACCGGTAATCTTTTAACTATTCCGCGTGTTTTCGCATGAAATTTTCCAACTAAGGTGGATATTAACTCCCTTAAACGCACCTCATTGTTCCAGCGTTTCTAACCGGTACAAACTAACAAAAAAGAGACTAGCGACATTGACCATTAAAGGAAGAATAAGGACAGTCAGCGCTACACTAAAGGGGATGCGCACTGGATAAAGTAGCGATAAAACACTAATAGTGAGCACAATGACCGCTGCAATCAAATGCATCACAAGATGCCACGGATTCCCTTTAATCATATAAGCATCCTCATCTTTAACTGGGACGGTTATTTTCTTACAGAACGGCTGATTTACCGTTAACGTGTGTGGTCCCGCATCTAGAGAGATGTCTAATGTCTCATCGCGGTCGAGTAACGCCACCCGCTCTCCATCGAGATGTACGTGTGGGCATTGTAAACTGTGTGCTTTGTTCGTTAGTTTCATCTTCTTGCCACACCTTCCTTACAGTATAATCGTAAATCTTGCGCCACCTGTCGGTGAATTCGCCACTTCAATGGTGCCATTCGAGCGTTCAATAATCGCCCGCGAAATCGCAAGACCCAGTCCTGTCTCGCCGCCTTTACCTTTAATAAACCGGTCAAATAACTGTGGCATGAGCGCTTCATCAATGCCCTCACCGTCATCGTCTACGGTAATGTAAAGACGTCCTTGTGCGTGACGTGCTTCGACTAACACCTGTTTGTTCGCATGGCGAATCGCATTGGTGATAATATTCATAAGCGCACGCAACACTTTTTCTTCATCGACAACGACCGTTAAATCGTCAATCACCTTGTGATTTAAGGCAATCTGTTGATCTGTCGCAAGTGGAATCGCCCGGTCAATCGCTTGTTGAATCAAGTGTGAAATGTAAATCGTTTCATCATGATAGATTGTTTCATCACTATCAAGCTTTGCCAACAGAATCATTTCATTAATGATTTTTTTAAGTCGCGCAATCTCCTGTGTCATCACTTCAAGCCCGCGCGCTTCTTCTTCACCAGTAAACACACCATCTTTGATGCCCTCAGCATAACCTTGAATCGTCATTAGCGGTGTTTTTAGTTCATGACTCGCATTTTGGAAGAACTGTTGCTGGGACTTCATATAGCGTTCAAGCGCTCTTGCCATATCAACCATGCTCTCTTCTACTTCCTTGATTTCACCGGTCGCTTTGATTCGTTCTAATGAATCAAATTGGCGTTTTTCTACTTTCTTTAATTGATGCTTTAACTGTGTCAGTGGTGTTACTAACCGCATCGTTAAGTAGTGAGACAAAATCGCAATCACAATCACACCAAACATAAACACAATCACGAGTCGGTTAAAAAACACGCTTTGAACCGCTTGCAAGTCTCCGAGTGGTGTAATAAGGACGAGCTCTTGATTGAGGAGCTCTGGGTAAATCGGTAAGATTGAGACGACATACTCAGTCTCCCCGTCACTCCACAGCGGCTGATTATTGTTCGTTAAGTCATAACGATTTACCCACGTTTCAATCGTCGATACTTCAAGTGAAGAGGAATACAACATCACTTGTTCATTGGCCCGGTTATAAATAAACAAATAGACTTCTTCATCATTAAGCCAATCAGAAAAGTTTCTTGGTGCCACCTCACTGTATAAAAATTGCGCCAATAACTCTCCTTTTTCAGCTAGTTGGTCTTTCTCATTTTGAATGAGTACATCAAGTAATAACGAATGAATCGCAATCGTGACAAATAACATCGTCACAACAAGTAACGTTGTAAAAGCAACCGTTAGTTGCGTCTGCAGTTTCATTCAGCTTCATCCTGACGGAGACGATAACCATAACCCCACACCGTTTCAAGCGGCACCCCGTCCATCTTTTTTCTAAGGCGCTTGACTAAATCATCCACCGCACGGTCACTTCCGAAATAATCATCTCCCCAGACAAGGGTAAGGAGTTCTTCTCGGGAAAAGGCCCGGTTTTCATTTTTTACCAGATGATACAATAAATCATATTCTTTTGACGTCACATCAATTTCTTCATCCTGCCAAAACACCCGGCGTTCTTTATGATTGATCGATAAGTCACCGACGGTTACGGCATCAGTTTGAACGCTCTCTGTTTCTTTTGGTTGTGTCCGTTTAAATAAGCGTTTCACCCTCGCAACAAGTTCTCGTGGACTAAACGGTTTTGTTAAATAGTCATCGCTACCAAGTTCAAGACCTAAAATTTTATCAACTTCTTCATCTTTTGCCGAAATAATGATAATCGGCACCTCACTGATTTGTCTAATCCGTTTACATAACTCATACCCGTCCATACCTGGCAACATAATATCTAAAATCCACATATCCGGTTGTTGTTTCAAAGCATAGTCCCAAGCACTTTCCGCATCGCCAACGACCGAGACCTCGTAGCCTTCTTTCATTAAATAGGCTTTTACAATATCGCGAATATTTGGATCATCCTCAACGATAAACACATGTTGATGCATCATATTTCCTCCCTCTTCTTATGTAGTTTTATTTATTATTTGCTAAAAAATTATCATCTTCATTTATTATAACATGCTTCTGTCTACAGTTTTTTTCCTTTTCTTCCTTTATAATTACCGTCTTCTTTTTATATTTTCTCATATTTTAATCGTTGTGTCTTTCCATACTTTTTTCATAACTTTACCGTATTCATGCCTAACCTCCAACCTATACTAATAAGTATCAAGTCATTATTTACTTTTACATTTCGAAAGGAGTCTTTTACATGGATGAATTCAACAGTATAAATGATAACGAAAAAGAAATAGAAGAAATGTCTAGGAAAATCGACGAAGAAACAACTCAAAATCATTCAACAGACCAAACACAACCTGAACCGTTAGTTGAGGAAAAGAAAGTAGAAAAAACTATCGTTAAAAAACAAAGTGTGGTGAGCCTATGGCTCAGTGGTCTCGTCGGTGGATTAACTGTTGCCGTCATTGGTTTCTTACTACTATTTAATGGTGTCATACCATTTCAAAGTGAAGCAATTCCTAATAACGACACGTCAGAACCAACATCGTCCTTAATTCAAACCGCGACAACAGAAGATGACGTTGCGACAGATATGTTATCCGATGTCGGAGAAGCGGTTGTCGGTGTTGCTAATATTCAAAACCAAAGTTTGTGGTCTGAATCAAATGACGCCGGCTCTGGGTCCGGGGTTGTCTATAAAGTAGAAGATGACCGCGCGTATGTCGTCACCAATCATCACGTTATTGATGGTGCCAATAGTATCGAAGTGATTTTAGCTGACGGGGAACGGGTCGAGGCACAATTACACGGATCAGATGAATTAACGGATTTAGCGGTTCTGTCAATTGATAAAGAACATGTCTCAACCGTCGCAACGTTTGGTTCATCTGATGATTTAGTAGTAGGCGAAACAGCGATTGCGATTGGGAATCCACTCGGTGAAGAATTTGCCGGTACAGTTACCAAAGGGATTATTAGTGGGGTCAACCGGTCATTGACTGTTGATAGTAACCAAGATGGTCGGGCTGACTGGACGGTTGATGTCCTACAAACAGATGCAGCGATTAACCCTGGTAACAGTGGTGGCGCGCTGATTAACAGTCAAGGTGAAGTGATTGGGATTAATTCAATGAAGATTGCGTTAGAAGCTGTTGAAGGGATTGGCTTTGCGATTCCAATTGATGAAGCTCAACCAATCATTAACCAACTTGAAACAGAAGGTGAAGTGAACCGTCCATTTATGGGGATTAGCGCTGTTGATTTCTCTACTGTCCCAACAGAACATGTCACACGGACGTTGAACCTTGACCCTAATGAAGTATCAAGCGGGATTGTCGTTGCCGAAGTTCACCCAAGTTCCTCAGCCGCAGAAGCTGGGCTCGAAACATATGATGTAATCACAGATATCGACGGGACAGCAATTACAAATATGATGGATTTACGTCAATATCTCTATCAAGAGACAAGCATTGGGGACACGATTACGGTTACTTTCTATCGTGACGGAACCCAGTCAACTGTTGAGATCACGTTACAAGGTGAGTAATTCAAATTGACAAGTGCCTTCACTTGTTTCATATATAATTAGATTGGCATACTCTCCCCTATCTTTAACGTGAAACTCAAAACTCAATCCTTATGTGCCAATCTACTAAGAAGAGCCACGCCAAAACTTGGCGTGGCTCTTCTCTTTATCTCTTTAAGAATTAAACCTTTTTAGTCACTATCTTCATTCATGACTATTTTTCACATCTTCTGATAAAACCCTATCCACATGTAAAATGCCATCTTCTAAGTACTCGTCACTAACAGGTTGAAAACCAAAAGAAGTATAAAAGTCATCTAAATACACTTGCGCATGAATTTTAATATCTCCGCGGTTAAACGCTTCTTTAATTACCCGAATCGCTTCACTCACGAGCGCCCGTCCAAGTGCCCTCTTGCGGTAGTCTGGATGGACCAAGATCCGGCCAATGGACGGCTCATTGTACAGAACACCTGGTGGGATTAGACGACAGTAACTCGTGATAACCCCTTCTTCTTCAGTGAAGAGATGGAGACAATCTTGATCGAGTCCATCGATTTCTGGATAAGGGCAGTTTTGTTCGACGACAAAGACGTCGACCCTTAGTTTTAATAATTGATACAGTTTGTCTGTCGTTAACTCATTAAAGCGTTTGACTTGAAACATCTTTTTCCCTCCTGATCATATCAACATGGTAAATATCACAGTCAAGATAAGGCTCTGAAATAACTTCAAAACCAAAACTTTGATAAAATGCAGTTAAATATTGTTCCGCTTGAATTTGAATTGGTTTTGCATTAAATTCTGATGCCACTTCAACTGCGCGCTTAAGCAACTGTTTCCCTAACCCCGTTTTACGATGGCTTCGCTTTACAATGACGCGACTGATCGTCGCCTCATTATAGACATAGCCTTCTGGGATGACGCGACAGTAGCTCACCACTTTGCCTTCATCTTCATAATAGAGATGCAGACTCTGTTGATCTAAATCATCAAATTCATGATAAGCACTCGTTTGTTCCACAATGAAGACATCAGAACGTAGCTTAGCAATCTCGTACCACTTATGTGGTGATAATTCTTGAAATGATTTCACGTGCCAACTCACCAAAATCCCCCCTAAAATTCTCATTTATCGCATTTTTCTCTCTTTTCAGCTAGAATAATCATAACAAAACTTTTATTGGAGGGGTAGTCATGAAAACAATCGGGTTTATCGGTACCGGTGTGATGGGAAAAAGTATGGCTCATCATTTAATTGAAGCAGGCTATGAAGTACATATTTATAACCGGACGAAAAGTAAAGCAGAGGACTTAATTAACCAAGGGGCTTACTGGCATGATGATGTCAAATCAGTAAGTGCCGTGAGTGACTGCGTGATGACGATGGTCGGTTATCCGTCAGACGTTGAAGCAATATATTTCGGTACAGATGGTATTATTGAACATGCGAAAAAAGGCAGTCTTTTAATCGATTTTACAACATCAAAACCGGACTTAAGCAAACAGATTGAACAAGCCGCCCATAAACATGGGTTACAATCACTTGATGCACCTGTGTCTGGCGGCGATATTGGTGCTAAAAATAAAGCGTTAACGATTATGGTTGGCGGCGAGGAAACGGCCTTTACTCGTGCCAAGCCACTACTTGAACTGCTTGGTAAAAACATTATCTTACAGGGACCAAGTGGGGCCGGTCAACACACAAAAATGTGTAACCAAATCACGATTGCCTCGAATATGATTGGGGTAACAGAAGCGATGCTTTACGCTAACAAGGCAGGACTTGATCCAACGCGTGTGTTAGAAAGCATCTCACAAGGGGCTGCCGGTAGCTGGTCACTTGATAACCTCGCCCCTCGAATGATTAAACAAGATACGGCGCCGGGCTTTTATATTAAACATTTTATTAAAGATATGACAATCGCCAAAGAAGCAGCTGATGAGATGGGGCTCCATGCACCTGGTTTAAGTCTTGCCTTATCGATGTATCAACAACTCGCAGATGAAGGGCTCGAGGACTTAGGCACACAAGCGCTTTACTTACTTTATAACAAAGCCTAACGAGCGCATACGTCATCTAATACCCACTAGCCCAAAAAACAAGCTCCGAGCACAACAGTGCCGAGAGCTTGTTTTTTACTTATCAGCTTCTGTGGCTAATCGGTTATTTCTTTTGTTTCTTCTTCAGCTGTTCATCATAATTATTCACGACAAAAGCTAAGTCATTGTTACTGAACTGACTCATCACGTCAATGAGTAGCGCAGTATCGACATCAAGTCCTTCTTCTTTTCCAACCGTTTGTTCATTGATCTCTTCTAACTGTTTCGGGACAAGTTGGGACGGATAGGCTTCTTGGTATAACGCGGCCGGGTCTAAATGATGATTCACACACCACTGACAAAATAATAAAATCATTGTCTCTTCTTGTTGTTGGTAATGTTTAATCACCGCTTCTTCTTGCGCTTTTTTATCATATTGATCCACTATTCGCTCACCTTCTTTTCTATACGATAAGTGTAGTAGATGACAGCGCTTTTTGTAAAGCATGAGACAAAACGTTTATTTCATCTCGCCGCTTTATCAACTTAAAGGTTGATAAAGTATGTATATTTCATTATAATGGATGATGCAAGAGACTAAGTTGATTTACCCCTACATCCGTATCTTGCAAATACGAAAAATAGGTGGTTATAAGAAATGGAAAATTATCAAGTATTACTGTATTATCACTATGTTGACATTAAAGACCCAGATCAATTCGCTAAAGCACATAAGCGTGTCTGTGCGGACTTTAATTTACTCGGACGGATTTTAATCTCACATGAAGGGGTTAACGGAACGTGTTCAGGAACAAAAGAAGATACGGAACGTTATATCCAGTATATGAACACACATCCGATGTTTAAGGACATGCCATTTAAGATTGACCCGGCCGAAGGACATACCTTTAAAAAGCTGAAAGTCAAGTCTCGTCCTGAGCTTGTTACCTTACGACTCGGTGCTGAGGATATTAATCCTAACGAAATTACCGGGAATTATTTAGAACCAAAAGATTTCTACGAAGCGATGCAAGATGAGAACACGGTTGTCATTGATGCGCGTAACGACTATGAGTATGATCTCGGTCACTTCCGTGGTGCGGTACGTCCCGATATTCGTACGTTCCGTGAATTACCGCAATGGATTGATGAACATAAAGAGAAGTTTAAAGGTAAACGGATCTTAACTTATTGTACCGGTGGGATTCGGTGTGAGAAATTCTCTGGTTGGTTACTTCAAAAAGGCTTTGAAAATGTTAATCAACTACACGGTGGGATTGCGACTTATGCGAAACACCCAGAAACAAAGGGGCAATTATGGGACGGTAAGATGTATGTTTTCGATGAACGCATCAGTGTGCCGATCAACCAAGTAGAACACGTGGTTGTTGGTCGTGATTACTTTGACGGCGAACCTTGTGAACGCTACGTGAACTGCGCCAACCCTGAATGCAACAAACAAATTATTTGTTCAGAAGAAAATGAACATAAACATTTACGCGGCTGTACCCATGAATGCCGTGTGCACGAACGCAACCGTTATGTTGAAGAACACGAACTAACAGAAGCTGACGTGGCAGCACGTTTAGCGGCTCTGGAACAAGAAACGAAACAAGCGATCTAATTCGCTACGCATTTTTACAACATACAATGAGCGGGCATCCCTTATCACACAAAGGATGACCGCTCATTTTTTCTTTCTTATCTGCAAAATAACTTTTTAACATCACAAAAAAGAAGTTAGCTTGTTGTTTACCAATAGATAGGCATGTATCAATGACGCCAATCGGATTCAAATAAACTCATAAAGTACGTATCATAATATTTCCCGTTCACAAAGCAATGATCTTTAAACGTCCCTTCAATCTGAAACCCTAACTTCTCGTATAACCCTTTCGCTTTTTCATTAATGCCTCGCGTGGTGAGATACACTTTATTTAAGCGCAAGTGATCAAATGCATACGACAACATCTGAAGCATTGCCGCTTCACCGTGACCTTGCCCTTGATGATCACGATCTAACACGAGCCCAACCTCAGCTCTTCCGTGGCTCTGGTTAATTGATGTTAAGTGAATCCACCCTAGTTTTTCATGTTGGCGCGATTCAATCAGATAAATTTCCGCGCCGGTTTGTTCCATCTGTTCAACCATTTCTTCAATCGCTGTTAAACTTTTCGGTGTGTGTCCAATCATCGTTAACGTCACTGGGTCATTATACCACCGTTTCACATCAGCTAAATCTTCATACTCAAGCGGACGAAGCGTTACTTGTACAGCCATTTCCTTCACCTCATTTATTTTTTATCGAACGACCAATCGACTACTGTTATCATTATGTAATTAGCCTTTTTATCTCGCCCTTAAACCTTATCATCTTGTTTCTTAATCAACGTCTCCCAGTTACCTATTTAATATTGATTAACTTTTAAACCAACAGGGTATACACAAGGTAAGGCTTATTTATCATGACACCTAACCACCACGTCACTAAGGCAGAATCAGATGCGGAACATTATCTAAATATGGAGGGAAACGTATGAGTATTTATGAATTTAACGTTCAAACAGTCGATCATCAAGAACAATCACTGGCGGACTATAAAGGCAAAGTCGTTTTAATTGTTAATACCGCGACAAAATGTGGTTTAAAGAATCAATTTAGTAGTCTTGAAACCCTGTATCAAAAATATAAAGACGACGGGTTTGTCGTATTAGGTTTTCCGAGTAATCAATTCTTAAATCAA
>JBNJFJ010000009.1:0-47015 GCA_051746745.1 Bacillota bacterium
CCTGTCTTGTGAACCTCTATGACGGAGATACCTCCGTTTTCGAAGCACCGCTTGAGGAGACCGTCACGATACCGGAAGGCTCAGAAGTGGTCACCCTCCAATCAGCCGTTGAGAGACCAAAAAAATGGTCAGCAGAACACCCGCATCTTTATACGGTGACGGTGAGTTTAAAGGAACCAGGCCAAGAGGTGTACGTATCAGAGAAGCACCTGAGTGGTTTCCGTACGTTTGAACTAAAAGATGGACTCATGAAGATCAACGGCGAACGGATCGTCTTTAAAGGGGTGAACCGCCATGAGTTTCATTATGACGTCGGTCGTGCGGTCACAAAAGAACATATGCTTGAGGATATTTTAACGATGAAACGGGCCAATATTAATGCGGTCAGAACTTCGCACTACCCGAATCATCCGTATTGGTACCATTTATGTGATGTGTATGGTCTTTATGTGATTGATGAAGTGAACTTAGAAACACACGGCACGTGGTATTACGGGCAACAAACGTTAGAAGATACGGTACCTGGTAGTAAACCTGAGTGGACCGAAAACGTTCTAGACCGGGCGGAAAGCATGTTAGAGCGGGATAAAAACCACCCATCAATCGTGATTTACTCACTCGGGAATGAATCGTTCGGTGGCGATAACTTTATTAAGATGCATGATTACTTTAAAGCAAAAGACCCCTCACGTCTTGTCCATTATGAAGGGGTGTTCCATTACCGCGACTCAGACCAAGCGAGTGATATCGAGAGCACGATGTATATTTCACCAGAAGGTATTAAGCAATATGCTGAGTCAGACCAACCGAATAAAAAGCCGTATATTCTCTGTGAATATTCACATGCGATGGGGAATTCACTCGGTAACTTTAATCAGTATCAAGACTTGTTTTATCAGTATGATCTTCTGCAAGGCGGGTTCATTTGGGACTTTAAAGACCAAGCGTTACAGCACTATACCGATGACGGCACGCCATTTCTCGCCTATGGCGGAGACTTCGGTGAGTCGCAACATGATGGCAACTTTAGTGGGAACGGGATTGTCTTTGCGGATGGCACGCCGACACCAAAGCTCGCGGAAGTGAAACGTCAATATCAACCGGTTCACTTTACGTTAGTAGATGCGGCTAAAGCTGACATCACGATTGAAAACCGCCACTTATTTACGAAATTAAATGACTATCAGTTAAGATTTGAGTGGTTAGTGGATGGTGACGTCGTTAAAACAGAAACGACGACAGTTGACTGTGCACCAGGTGAAAGCATTACGGTGACAGTTGATCCTACTTTACCGGAACATACCGGAGAGGTGTATCATATCAATGTATCGATGTGCTATCAAGAATCAACACGTTTTGCGGACAAAGGGGATTGTTTCGCGTATGATCAGTTCGAGTTAACGCACCAGGTAAAACCTGTGGCTAGAGAAACTAAGGAGAAAGATGTTTCCCCGTTATCAGTAAGAGAAACAGATGATGTAATCGTGATTCAGAATGAATCAATCGCCATCACGCTCTCAACTGAGACAGGCCTCATTACTCAGCTGTCAACGGGCGGGGAAGAAATACTCACTAGTCCAGTCTTACCGAACTTCTGGCGGGCGATGACAGATAACGACCGGGGGAATGGTTTAGACAAACGTAGCGCGTGTTTTAAAGACGCAACCGACACGATGATGTTACAGTCCATCGATGTTGACACGTCAAAAACAGCCGTCAACGTCGTCATCACCCATCGCTACCCAGCGCTTCTTGACAGTGAAACAAGACTCTACTTAAAGATTCAAGGTGACGGGACCATCGCGATTGATTACCGGTTTACACCGAACCGCGCCTTACCTGAAGTGCCGGCAGTTGGCCTCGTGTTTGGCCTAACGAAAGACTATCAAACGTTAGACTATCTCGGTCGTGGACCAGAAGAGTCGTATATTGACCGCTATACGTCACAATTATTTGGTCATTATATGGCACGTGTGTCAGACCAAATCGTGCCATATCTTAAACCACAAGCGTGTGGCAATAAAATAGATGTGCGCCGCATGGAAGTGTCAAACAGCAAGAGACTTGTGACAGTAAAAAGCGTGACACCATTTGAAGTGAGCGTCTTACCGTACCGTGACGACCAGTTAGAAAGAGCGACGCACCATCACTTGTTACCTGAAGTGACTGAAACGGTAATGACCGTAAATGCGTGCCAGATGGGCATCGGAGGCGATGATTCATGGGGGCAAAAAACACACCCTGAATTTACGCTCTATCCAACCCATACGTATCAACTGTCAGTTGCATTTTCAATGACGGAATTAATCGATTAAGTTAAGACGGATGAAGTAGAGAAAAGACACTCATTTTTGGGTGTCTTTTTACATGTTGAAAAGTAGATAGAGAAGCGCGGAGGATTTTGTAGAATCCACACTAGGAGTAAAGTTTCTACCATGGTATAATGGGGAAAACTAAGCATAAGCGTAACAATTTTGTCGGTATGAAAGTACTAGAGAGAAGGTGTGAGGATGTCACCAGTAATACGATCAGAAGACGTCGACTATTCAGAAGCATTTTACTATACATTGTTTGAACAACACCATTTGCCGGTTTTGATTATTCGGCCAGTGGATGGACAAATTATTGATGTCAATGAGACGGCCGTACAGTTTTATGGGTATGATAAATTAACGTTAAAAACGATGACGATTTTTGATATTAATACATTATCAAAAGAAGCGATTAAACAAAAGATGGCAGAAGCGAAGCAGAAAAATGAGCGACACTTTCATTTTCAACACCGGCTCAGTAGCGGGGATATTCGTGATGTGAAAATCAATAGTATTCCCGTGACCTATAAAGAGGAGACGCTGTTATTTTCACTTGTGACAGATATGACGGACGCGATAGAAAATAACGCCTTCTTTCATACTCTGTTTGAAGAGTCGCCTTATGCAATTATGTTGATGAATCGTGACTATGAGATTGAAAAAGTGAATCATCATTTTGAACAGTTATTTGGTTATAGTAACGAAGAAGCGATCGGTCATACACCGGAACAATTAATTTATCCCGCCAATCACAAAGCGATGTTTCAATCAAATAAGCGGATGATGGAAGAAGGCATCGTTATTAGTCAAAACAGTGGGCGACAAGCAAAAAACGGTGAAGTGATTGACATTCAAATGGTCGCGATGCCGGTGTATATCGATAACTTTCTAGTGGCGGCGTGTGCGATCTATATTGATAAGCGCCAAGAACAAGAAATGAAGTCGTATAATCAAATGTTGGCTTCAGTACTTGAGAACACGAACCAAGGGGTTGTCATTACCAATACAAAAGGCGAGATTGAATGGATTAATCAAGCCTATACGACTATTACCGGTTACGGTGAAGACGATGTGAAAGGCAATAATCCGCGCCTCTTACAATCCGGAAAACATGGTGAGGGTTTTTATGAAAAAATGTGGCACGATATTTTAAAATACGGTTCTTGGACCGGTGAGATTTGGAATCGCCGTAAAAATGGTGACGTTTTCCCTGAGTTTTTGAAAATCTTTTCGATTAAGAATGAACAAGGTGAGATTGTCCACTTTGTCGGTATTTTCATTGATAACACTGAGGCTATAGCGCACGAAAAACAGATTGACGTACTCGAAACAAAAGACACGTTAACTGGGCTTTATAACCGTTCCTATATCACTCAATACCTTGACGGGTTACTGGACGATGTTGATAAAGGGACCGTCACCCTTCTATATATGGATATTGATCGCTTTAAGGCGATCAATGATAACTTAGGCCATACGGTCGGGGATCAGCTACTGATCGCGTTTACCACCCATTTAAAGCATAGCTTTCCTTCCGCAGTGTTGGCACGTGTCAGTGGGGATGAATTTGTTGTGGTGTTAGCTGAACAAGAACGGGCGAAATGTGGCGCGCTCTTGCAGCATTTATTCGATCAACTCAAATTCCCGGTGGACCTCGGTCACCATCAACTACTAGTCACGTGTAGTGTCGGTGTCGCAACGTATCCGCGTGATGCGGTAACCGCGAATGAATTACTCATGCATGCGGATATTGCGATGTTTGAAGCAAAAAAACAAGAGGGGAATTCAATGACTTTTTACGACGTGGCACTTACCGTCGAGATGAATCGTGCTTTCGATGTTAAAACAGCTCTCCAACAGGCCGACTTTGACCGGGACTTTACCTTGCATTACCAACCCGTGATTGATGTGCAATCAGGTCAAGTTGTAGGGGCAGAGGCGCTACTTCGCTTTAGTCATACAACACTAGGACATGTATCCCCTAGTGAATTTATCCCAATCGCAGAGAATAATGGCCTCATTCTCCCGATTGGAGAGTGGGTGTTAAGACGGGCTTGTCGTGACATTGGGCCAGTGATTGACATGACAGCAGGACGCTTTAAAATAGCCGTCAATGTTTCAATTCAACAGCTTGAAAGCCAGACGTTTCCACTCGCTTTAAAAGCTATTTTAGAAGAGACAAATTTCCCAGCCAATCAGCTAGTACTTGAAGTGACCGAAGAAACGTCGGTCAGTCACTCGGAACGTGTCAAAGAAACCATTAATAAAATTGAAGCCTACGGCGTTAGCATTTCGATTGATGACTTTGGTACAGGTTATTCATCCCTTGAAAAATTGCATCGGTTAAAAGTTAATCAGTTAAAAATTGATCAATCATTTATTCGTGACTTAGAAGAAACGACCGCGATTGTGCGGGCGATTTTAGCGATGGGAGAGAGTTTAGAATTATCTGTTGTTGCAGAAGGTGTTGAAACAAAAGACCAACTCGACTTTCTAAAAACAACAACGTGTGATTACGTGCAAGGTTATTACTTTAGTCGCCCCCTTGCCTTTAAAGACTTCCAAGCCTATTTATTAAACAAGAAACGATCGTCTTAATATAACGCGGACCCGAAATAACCTAAGTTTTCGGGTCTTTTTTTTCTTTTTTTTATAAGTATGAGTCAGTGGGGGTTGCAGTAGTTGAAGAGTATACTCACACATAAACAGATAGGAACACCCAAATTGTTGTTAATTTTGATATACCTAAAAAATACAATTGATTGAATGAGTTATACGTAGTGTAATTAAGTATAACTAAAGGGATGCGTGAACAATATGTTAACAGCAAAAATATGAAGAGTAGGTAACTCAATTGCTATTTCAATTCCGAGTCAACTAAGTGTTGAGCCAGGGGTTGAATATGTTGTTTATAAGAGTAACAATGGGGCAATTACTTTGGCTCCTAAAATTCAAAATCCATTTACCTCAGATGAAGTGTTCGAAAAAGATGAACAAGCATTTTGGCATCAAGTAGGAGAGGAAGATATGAAAAATGTATAAACCACGCCAAAAGGATATCATTTGGGTGAATTTCACACCTTCTTATGGGAAAGAAATCAGGGGGAAACATCCTGCCTTAGTCGTTTCATCAAATGATTATAATGAAAAAACGAGCGATGTCATCATTTGTCCGATCACATCAAAAGGAAATGATTTTTCAGGGTATGTTCCCCTTATCGATTATAAAGTTCATGGCAGGGTTAATGCTACTCAGGTGCATAGTTTTGATACTGGAAGAACTTTTAGTGCAGAATACGTAGATCGAATGAGGAGCGAGGACTTTTTGATTGTTAAACAGATTTTAGATTTTGCTTTAAAATTGGATTTTTAACTCATACAACGATGACAGTACACGAAAGCTGAACTCCCCCCCACATTCTCACGCATGTTTAAGGAAAGTTGTCCTCTCACTCTAAAACGATAAAGAAGGGGCAACGTAAGGGAAAGTATCACATAAATTAAAGTATAACAAAATAAAACAAGCCATAAATCGTTGTAGGGGTAACGTTTATGGCTTGTTTTTTAATTGCTTACATTTTTTAGTTATTTCGTTGGAACAGTAACGGTATCATTACCTGAAACGTGTACAGCTTCATCAAAAATCTTCACGTCAAGATCAACAGCCGTTTCATTTGTGACCTCAATCTGTTCTTGGGTCACACGGATGTTGAGACGCGCGCCTCTAAAGACAATCTTAAACGAGAAGCTATCCCACTGACCAGGGATAAATGGACGTAAGTGTAACTCATGATCAATGACTTTCATGCCACCAAAGCCTTGAACAACAGACATCCATGTCCCAGCCATACTCGTGATGTGACAACCATCTTCGGTATCGTTGTTGTAGTTATCTAAGTCAAGGCGTGCAGTACGTAAGTACATTTCATACGCTTTATCTTGATAACCGAGCTGACAAGCGAGAATGGAGTGTACGCAAGGTGACAGAGATGATTCATGGACGGTCATTGGCTCATAGAAGTCAAAGTTACGTTTGATTGTGTCTAGGTCATACTTATGATTTAAGAAGTGCATCCCTTGTAAGACATCGGCCTGTTTAATGAAACATGAACGTAAAATCCGATCCCAAGACCAGTTTTGATTGAGTGGTAAATGTTTTGGATCTAAGTCTTCTACCTTCATGATCTCTTTATCTAAGAAATTATCAGCTTGTAAGAAGACATCTAATTCTTCATCAACCGGGTAGTACATTTTTTCGATGATGGTTTCCCATTTAGTTGTTTCTTCTGGTTTAAGATCAAGCTGATTGACCCATTTCGTGTAAAGCTCTTTATTTGATGCTTGTAAATCACGAAGTGATTCCAGGGTATACTCCATTGTCCAACTCGCAATGCGGTTCGTGTACCAGTTGTTGTTGACGTTGTTGTCGTATTCGTTCGGTCCAGTCACACCGTGCATCATGTAAACATCTTTACGCGGTACGTAGTGGACACGTTCTTCCCAGAAGCGAGAGATCTCAACGAGCACTTCAATGCCTAATTCGCCGATATAGGCTTTATCACCGGTATGGTTCACGTAGTCATAAATCGCATAGGCAATCGCCCCGTTACGGTGAATTTCTTCAAACGTAATTTCCCATTCGTTATGACTTTCTTCCCCGTTCATTGTTACCATTGGGTAAAGTGCGCCTTTAGTGAAACCGAGTTTTTTCGCGTTCTCTTTCGCTTTTTCTAAGTGATTGTGACGGTAGACGAGTAAGTTACGCGGAATGCTTTGGTCCGCAGTCGCTAAGTAGAACGGTAAGCAATAAGCTTCTGTATCCCAGTAAGTGCTGCCGCCATATTTTTCACCCGTGAAGCCTTTTGGTCCAATATTGAGACGTGCATCTTCGCCGGTATACGTTTGGTTCATGTGGAAGATATTGAAGCGAATCCCTTGTTGGGCACTGACGTCACCTTCGATGACGATATCACTATCTTGCCATTTCTTATCCCATGCGTCTTTTTGAGCAGTTTTTAACGCGCTAAAACCAACCGCGACGGCGTCGTTTAATTTTGATGTTGCGACCGCTTCAAGTGTCTCATTGTCGTGATCACGATTGGTGACATTCGCCGCATATTTATAAATCGTTGTTGTTTTTCCCTTTGTTAGTGGCGCTTGGAAAACGACATCCGCATATTTTTCGCGAGTAGAGGCCGTAGTTGGTTCAATGGTGTCACCAGCTGTTTCAACAAATGTCTTTGCTTTTGATGTATAGTAAAACTCAAGCTTTTTCGTTTTAACCGTAACAAGCGCTTCATTGCCTGACGCTTGTTGATTCACTTCCGCCCAGAATTTTTCGTCATAATTGGCATCACTATTAATGATGTCACCATCTAAGTAAGAGGTAATCTCAATTTCACCGTCAAAGTTAACCGGTGTGACTTTGTATTCAATCGCCCCGATTTCTTTCATCGTAATACTTACAAAACGTGTCGCTTCTACTTTCACCGTGTTGCCATTAGAAAGGGTAGCGGTAAAAGTACGATAGAGATAGCCTTCTTTCATGTTGAGTTCACGAGTAAAGTCGGTCACTTCAGCAGTGTTTAAATCTAAAACAACACCGTTGATGACAAGTTTTAAACCAATCCAGTTGGTCGCGTTTAGTACTTTCGCGAAGTATTCAGGGTAGCCGTTTTTCCACCAACCGACACGTGTTTTATCTGGATAGTAGACACCAGCCATGTAGCTGCCTTGCAAGGATGAACCGGTATACGTTTCTTCAAAGTTCGCGCGCTGACCCATATGGCCATTACCGATACTAAAAATACTTTCTGAGATTTCATGTTTCGTTTGATCAAAACCTTCTTCGATAATTGACCAAGGATGTTCTTTTAAATACGGTTTCATAATAAATTCCTCCTAATCTGTGATTGCTTTCATTACTTGTTTTCAAGAATCAATGCTCGAGACGATCAAGTGTCATCTCTGATAAGTCACTAACGTAATCATCGGCCCCGGTTAAGACGTTCGCATCACCAACACCAACGACGTACATGCCAGCATTTTTACCCGCTTCAATACCAGCCTGGGCATCTTCAAACACAACACAATCATGTGGCTCAACACCCAGTAATTCAGCCCCTTTTAAGAAGACTTCAGGGTCAGGTTTTGCTTTCTCAATGACATTGCCATCGACAATCGCATCAAAGGCATCATACAGACCAATTTGATTTAAAATAATCGGCGCATTTTTACTTGCTGAACCAAGAGCGAATTTAATCCCAGCTTCTTTTAGCGCATTCAGAAAATTAGTGACACCAGGTAAGATTTCTGACGCGTCCATTTGTTTAATCGCTTTTACATATTGGTCATTTTTTTGCGTCGCAAGTGCTTTCTTGTTATCTTCAGATAACGTCAGGCCACCGACTTCAAGTAGAATATTTAGTGAATCCATTCGACTGACGCCTTTTAAACGTTCGTTATCTTGTTCAGTAAATTCGAATCCTAATTCACGTGCGAGTGCGCGCCAAGCAATATAATGATGTTTGGCGGTATCGACAATGACACCGTCTAAATCAAATAGGACAGCTTTAGGCATTCCCATAGGTAATTCCTCCTCTAGATTAATCTCTCTTTTTATCATACAACAAGACAACATTAAATGAAAGCGATTTCGCATAAAAAATTGATAAAAAATATAAAAAGTAAGCGATTTACTAAGCTAAAGCACAACGATATTACATTTTTAATAAAATGAATAGATGAATTATTTCATGAAATATCATGCAATCGGTTTCCTTGCGAGTTAATCAATTGTTAATGTAAAACAAAATATGGATAGGGATGTAAAAAGAGGTGAGGATATGTTAGGATGAAGAAGAAACATTCTATTTAAAATATTGGAGGGAAATGACATGAAAAAAATACTTAGTGTCCTTATGGTTGGCAGTTTGCTTCTATTTATCACCGCATGTGGCAATCAAACAGAAGAAGTGGTGATTCCGCAAACTTTCTTCTCAGAAGCCGAATTAGAGGAGGTTATGGCTGAACTGGAAGTTGATGATGAAGCAGAGGTTACCATCAATGATGACGGCGATCTCGTCTATGAGATGCCGAAAGAAGAGTATGATGAGATGATGGGAGAATTAGCTGAAGGCATTGATGAGATGATTGAGGATGTCTTATCAGACGAAACGATTTCGGCAGTTAAAGCGATTGAAGTCAACGATGATTATGATACCTATGAAATTACGGTTGAAAGAGTGGTATTTGAAGAAAGCTTACAGGGTATGTTTATTTTGGGCCTCGGCATTAGTGGACTGATGTATCAAACGTTTGATAATACAACCGATGAACAGTCGGTAACGTTTGATTATATTGATGAAGCAACAGGTGAGGTTTACGATACGGTTGTTTATCCTGATGCGTTAGAAGATATGGAGTAAAAGAGATATAGAAAAATAAGTTAAAAGAAATAAGCGACCTCTACGCATTGATTCATTGCGCGGGGGTCGCTTATTTTAATAGTGATACGTTTGTAGTTCTTGTTTAAAGCTTTGGGTGAGTTGTTTAAACTGGTCGAGTTCTTGTGAAAGTTTTTGAATTTCCATCGTATACGTTTGAACACTTGCACTTGCTTCTTCCGTTGAGGCGGAGTTTTCTACCGCAATAGCGGCGAGTGATTCCATGGTGGTAAACAATTGTTCAATCGCTTTTGTTTCTTGTTCTAGCTGTGAAGTGGTATCCATCATCTTCTCAGCAATTGTGTCAACCGATTGATACGACGTTTCTGTTTCTGAAATCGCTTTGTTCATCGTTTCTGTTTCGTTTCCAATCGCTTGGAACTGATCGGTTAAATCATTCACCATCACATCTAAGTCAGCTAGGAACGATCCAAGGTTTATTTGAATCGCTTCAGCTGCATCGTTTGACTCCGTCGCTAATTTTCTTACTTCCTCAGCTACAACCGAAAACCCTTTGCCCATTTCGCCCGCACGTGCGGCTTCAATTGAAGCATTTAAAGCAAGGAGGTTCGTTTGTTCAGCAATAGAGGAGACGACAGCGGTAATCTTCTCGATCTCTTTTCCTTTTTCTTTTAAGGTGACACTCTCATTTCTAACCCCTTCAAAGACATGAAGCGATTTGACAAGCGCCTGTTTTGTCTGGTTGAGGTTATCAAAGGCCGATTTGATTTTCTTCATTTGTTCTGTCAATAAATCACGGCTGGTTAATTCAGCTTCTGTAATAGCTGTGATGGACGAAATATTGCTTTCTAATCGACTGACACCTTGCTCAGTTTCTTCTGCTTGGGTCGTGCTTGTCGTGGCGAGTTCATCCACGACTTGTCTAATATCGGTACTCGTTTCACTCATATTGTCTGAGATGTGGTTGAGGTCAAGACTAAAGTTCTCAAGTTCTTCGGTCATACTCATAAAGCTAATAAAATCTTCACTTAGATGTAGTTTATAGTCATTAATTGCTTCGTGCAGTTGTTCAAACTCATCATTTCCACTCTTCACATCTGTCGTTACGACAAAGGTTTTATTATTTAAATCAGTCAAGTTATCACGAACGGCTTTGACCGGACGCATTGCTTGGTTAAGTCCGAAAATACTGAGTACACCAAATCCAGCCGGTAAAAGATAAACTGGCAAAGTAAAGGCTTGTTGGAAGAGCGTTAAAATTACGGCGCCAATTGTTAAGAACAGGCTTAGTTTTAAGTCAAAACGTTTAATAAACCCAAGTGACAGAAGTTGTGAGAAACGGTAGTGTTTCTTCTTTCTGATCACATACGGAAATGTTAATTCTAGAACCATTTCACCGTCACGACGGTCACATTCTTTAACCGTGACATCCTCATTAAAATGAGCCTGCGCCCCGATGAGTAACCCGTGTAAATAGTCATACATATTACGCTTTGAGCGATAAGTCAGTCGTGCGGTTTGTGGACCGATAACATCTAAGTCTAGCCCTGGTGGTTTAGATCCGGGAATCCGTTTTCTTACGACTTGGTGGACATCATTCATAGAACTTAAAAATTGAAACAGATTATCTTTTTTAAAAAATGAACCAAAACCTTGATAGAAGGAAGTTACATTATCCTCACCGATTTTAAGCCAAAGGTCCTCAGTTGATAGTTGTTGGTCAGTTGCGACCTGGTTGATGAAGCTGAAAATTTTATCGTCTTCAATATTATCAATGGGCGAAATGGTTTTGTTTGGGTCAATACCCGAAGCTTCGAGGCGAGGGTAAATAAATTCTTTGGAGTAGGCACGGGTTAACGTGTTAATCCATGTTTTTACGACAGTTCCTTTCATGTTATTCCTCTTTTCTATTGAATGTTAGTGTTGTTATGCCTATTCTATCAGAACTTTCGAATCATGTCGTATATTATAAATAAAAATACATGAAAACGTCACAAAAATTATCCTATTAATAGGATAATGCAACTTATTACACTAAAAAGGGAATAAAAATGATTTAGTTTTGACATCAATAGTTCATATGGTCTACCATTAATGGAAAGTTAAGAGAAGTAACGTGAAAAACCGTCACCAACTTGTAGGTAGTCTCACAAGTTATTGACGGTTGATGGTGGATTGTGACTTAGTTAAGTGTTTGAGATTTGGCCCGTTTCTGAAATGATGAGGCCTTCTTGTTGGAGCTTAGTGATTTGCATTTTTCTAAGGTCGGGGTCTTTAATCGAAATCTTGCCACCTTTACCGACAACGCGGTGCCAGGGAAGCGTGTCTTTTTCACGTTTTAAAATACCACTGACCGCTCTCGCTGCGCGCGGACGTCCAGCAAGTACAGCCACATCGCCGTAGCTGATCCATTCACCAGGTTTTGTGTTGGACACAATGTTGATTACGGCTTGTTTAAAGTCTGATGTCAAATAAAACCCTCCTTAATTCCTACCTGAAATCACAAGTCTCGTCATGATCATTGATAAAGCCGGTTGCTTGAAAGAAACTATAGAGCGTAGTAGGACCGACAAACTGAAAACCATCGCGTTTTATCTGTTTTGCGATTCTTTTACATGTATCAAGGTCAAGCCGATGGTCATTGAGCACGAAGTTAGGTAGTTGCGTCTTAATCAAAGTGAGTAAATAATCGTAAAATGACTGATGTTTCTCTATTGAGACAACGACCGCCGCATTCGAAACGACGGCTTCAAGTTTTTTCTTATGCCGTATGATTGAAGCATCTGTTAGCCATACTGCTAAGTCATTATCCGTTGCGGCTGCTAATTTTTCTAAATCGTATTCAAAGAACACATGTTTAAATGCGTCGCGCTTTTTTAAAACCGTTAGAAACGATAAGCCTGACTGCATCAGTTCTAGTGTGAGTGATTCAAATAAGTCACGTGTGGTTGTTTTATGTTGTCCCCATTCGTGATCGTGATAGGCAATATAAAGTGGGTCATTGCTTACCCAGTGGCAACGCGTCATTTTATCATCCTTTTTATTATAAAGTATCAAGTGAACCGATAGATAAATAATGAAGATGAATTGATTTAATTAAAGAACTTATTATCATCGATAAATTGTTTGTATTTCCCGGGAAATAAAAGGCGAATAGTGTCAATCAGTAAGATGCTTAAGCGATTCTTTTTACAAAGATTAACCGGTCACGTGTAGGTATACCGTTTTCGTATAATGGCGTCGGGTAGTTGATAAAAAAGTCCGGTTCGATATCGACGAGTCTAAAGCCGAGTTTTTGATAAAAAGCGATATTATCAATACTTGAATTCGCGGTCCCAACAATCATTTCCTGGTACCCTCTTTGTTTATATAAGTCTGTCGCTTGTTGAATCACAGCCTTACCGTAGCCTTGATTTCTAATGGTTGATTTAATCGCAATATTTTTCAGTTCAACTGTTCGTGGCTTTGGGAAAGTGAAGAGACTCACACCAATGATGCGTTGTTCCCGCTTAATAACGAATAAATCACCATGATGAAGATACTCTTTGACAAGTGCTTCATTTGGATCTGCTTCAAGTAATAAGGGTAGATGCTCTTCTCGGGCCTCTTTTGCGACGGCGATAATTGTAATTGAACTCATAAATCAACCTCCTAAAATCTGATTGAGTAAAGTGTATCATGTTTTCAGATTAATTAGTAAAAAAATCGGTGAATTTATGAAATAATGACTTTTTTAAAAGAAAGCAGGTAAAACGAACACGCTCTTATATGTAAGATGTTGAGACTAAATCTTGTGGAACTGTTCAACAGAAAACATCAGTAAAAAACAAGAGCCGATGAAAGGCTCTTGTGAGATGATTACTCAGCAATTTTTTTGAAATAATGCGTTAAGCGGTCATTAAAGGCCACCACCGTCTTCGGTGTAAGGTCTTCTTGTTGTTTCTTTAATTGTTCATCTTGTTGTAGTAATTTAATCGCTCGTTTTGTTTCATCATTGATCTGGTTGTTTAAGTCAGTAATTTGTTCATCGAAATCTCGATCAGTCGAGGCTTTAATAAATGTCCCGTAGAAGTCAATAAGCTCATCTCCTTTACGCGACGGGAAGTGTTCATGAGGTAAGGTACTATCAAAAATCGCCAGGTCGATTTCCCGAATGATAACCATATCCAGACTATCAGGATCAAAGCCGCAATGATAAACTTCTGTCTGATACCCTTCGTCTCTTGCGGCTTGAGCAATCTTTTTTAATGTTGTTGACTTACCTGTACCAGCCCGACCTTTAACGAAGTAACGTTTCGTTAGATTTTCAGTTAGTTTTGGGATGAAGTCAATCGTACCATAAGCCGTGGTGGAGCCAAGGAAACGGTGGAAGGTGATGGGATGGCTGTTTTTTTCTGTCGTTGATTGAGGTGGGATGTGTTCAGCGATAAAATCGGTAACAAATTGATTAAGTAGGTCAAAGTCAGTCGCTTGTTGGTAAATGGCTTCTAAATCATCATGTAGCACAAGGCCCGTTTTTAAAGCGTGATAATAATCTTCCCTTAGGTTGTCATCAATGAGCCGTACCGGTGTGACACAGGCACATCGTTTTTCCCGATGAATGACGGCGATTTTTAATCGCGGGTTGAGTGGGTCAAGTAAACATTCAATCACGTCAGTCGCTTGAGTTTCTTTTTCCCACACGTGTAGCACCTCATCTAACATCCGGCTTGTTTCATAACGCGTCGGTTCGTTCATTTCAACAATTTTTTCGATGCCTTGAAGTTGACTCGATAAGTAATCACGTCGTCCTTTTGCGGTTTCTGCCGCATGAAAATAAATTAATGGTGACAAATTAACGCCTCCTCTTTAAAATAAAACTATCGAACATGTCTAGTCTATGCAAGAATAGGGTAAATGTTGAATAAAGACAATTCATCTAGACCTAAGGATGAGTGAAGAAGGAGGCGAGGTGAATGGTCAGACGATTATTAGCACTTAATATGATGAGTGCTGTTATACTACAATTAATTTTTTTCATTTATCATGACCAGCCGTTAGTGAGACAATTTATCGGTACCTTTATTCCGCTGATTCTCTCGCTACTTGTGATTGTACAAATCATTCAGTTAGTCAAAATAAAACGGTTAGATGACTGGCCATTTTGGGGTGCTTTATTTATCGCCATGTTATTTTATGTCGGTTCATATCTCGTTTGGGCGATTGATTTTATCCAAGGCAAATTTGTCGTCTCAACGTCCTTATCATTTGGCTTATGGGTCATGGTTTATCCGTTTTTATTCTATGCGCTTATTTATAAAATTGTTCAGTTACGTAATAAAGACCATGTCTATCAATACTTATTCCATATCATCACCCTTATTGTGATTATTTTTGCCCTTGTGTTTCATTATGTGTTTGAACCGTTTGTCGTTGTTGGTGATATGACAGTTGTCCGCTTTTTTGTCTTAATCCTTGAGCCGCTGCTCAGTGTCTTGTTGATGATTGCGGCGATTGTGTTGTATTTTTTATCGATTGAATCTGATGAGCGACGGATTCATCTATTTTTTGTGTTAGGCTTTATAACCCAAGCGCTCGCTGAGATGTTTTATGTGTTTCAAATGATTGAAGACAGTTATATCGTTGGACAATTTACTGACGTGTTATGGATCTTTGCCATTTTAAATATTCTCGCGGCGACCTACTTATCACGGAAACGTCCGGCAGAAGTCAGTTGGCGCATGTTGCGATTAGTCGACCATGAAAATAGTATGCTACCTTACATTTGGATTGTTGCCTTTATCGTGTTTACACGGATGGTTATTTCACCTGAAGTGAACGCGCTCTCAGTGGCTGTTGTTGTATTAATTATTATTTTAATTGTTTATCAATTACTCGTCGTGCGGCGGAGTACGGAATTATTAAACTCATATGAGAAAGTGATGTATTTAACACCACTGACTGGTCTTAGAAACCGCACGAGCTTGATGTATGACTTGCCTCATATCTTGAATCGGACAAAACGTTTGCGTCAAACGTTAGCACTAATCGTCATTAATCTTGACCGGTTTAAAAATATTAATGATGGTTTTGGCCGTGAATACGGCGATGTGTTACTAAAAGAAATAGCCAAAAGACTCGCTCTTACCATTGATCGGCATACCGTTTTGTATCACCTCAGTGCCGATGAATTTGTGTTACTCGTTTATAATAAACAAAGAAAAGATTTAGTCATCTTTATTGAACAACTGTCAGAAATAATCTCAGAACCGGTCGAATATTACAATAAACAAATGCAGGTGACCGCAAGTATTGGGGTAAGTTTCGCGCCAAAAGATGCACGAGGTGCCGAAAACTTATTTCAAATGGCTGAACAAGCGATGCATCAAGCCAAATCATACGGTAAAAATCAATATTTTTTCTTTGATAGAGGCTTAAAACAACAACTGGATCGTCGTTTATTGATTGAGAATGAGTTAAAATTTGCGGCGAATCGCGGAGAAATCAGTGTCTATTATCAGCCAAAATATATGTTACAACCTGAAGCCTTAGTCGGTTTTGAAGCGCTGTTTCGCTGGCACCATGAAACACTTGGGTTTATTTCACCGGCAGAAGCGATTCCAATTGCGGAAGAGACCGGTCATATTAATCTATTAGGGTACTATATTTTAGATGAAGTCATGCGGCAAGTTGTTCGCTGGCAACAGGATTATCAATTTTTTGGAGTTGTGTCGGTTAATGTCTCCGCGGTGCAATTAAGACAAATGGATTTCTATCAACAAGTGAATTTCTTATTAGATAAGCACAACTTAGACGGGAAATATATTGAGCTTGAACTGACCGAATCAGTGATGATGACGTTATCTGATGTGTTACCAAAGTTAGAACAATTGAAATCACTTGGTTTGAAGATTTCATTAGATGATTTCGGTACGGGTTATTCTTCGTTATTTATTTTAAAAGAACTGCCGATTGATACGATTAAGATTGACCAATCATTTGTGCGCACCATTGATGATGCGCGTAGTGCGAATATTGTGAAGACCATTCTCGATATTGGGTCAAATTTAGGGCTACAAGTTATTGCTGAGGGGATTGAAGATACTGATAGTTTGAACACGTTGACTGAACTCGGTTGTCTATTTGGTCAAGGTTATTATTATGCCCGGCCGATGCCACTTGAAGAAGTGGCACACTATATTAAAGCACGCTACACAACGGAATAAGAGAACGGGGGATTGTTGTGGAATTACAAATGATTGAAATATATGTACCAAATAAAGATGTAGAAGCCTTTAAAGAAAAAGCTGAGGAGTTTAGAGTCATTAATGTCTGGCGGACGCGGACCAATGACCAAATTAGCCTTTTCAAAGTCCTCGTTGAAAAACAATACACGGAAGATATTTTAGACTTTTTAGAGACAGAACATGCTTTCTCAGAAGAACTACATGCCTTTTTATATGATATTTCAACCTACTTACCACGTATTGATGAAGAGGAACAAGAACAAAAAAAAGCCGAGAATAAAGAAGAAGCAGAAGAGGAAGACGACAGTGTTGAGATTACCCGGGCGAGCCGACATGAGTTATATAACGTCGTGGAATCGGCCAGTCACTTTAGTGTGAATTATCGCTGGATGCTTGTCTTATCCAGTCTCATCGCAGCCGCCGGTTTAATCAATGATAGTGCCGCTGTTGTGATTGGGGCGATGGTGATCGCACCGCTTATTGGTCCATTTACCGCACTTAGTTTTGCGGCATTACTCGGAGATTTAAAGCTGATGCGTCGCTCACTCTTAACCTCAACTCTCGGTATTCTCATCCCGCTCGCCATTGCGATTGGGTTTGGTGTCATCTTCGGTGCACCTCTTTCGAGCACAGAGTTTCTCTCGCGTACTGAGGTGAGTATTATGGATATTATCATTGCTCTTGCGGCTGGTTCAGCTGGTGCGTTATCGTTTGTTAAGCGTGTGTCTGAAGCGCTCGTTGGTGTCATGGTATCCGTTGCTTTACTGCCGCCAACGGTCGTACTCGGGATGATTATTGGGGCCGGTGAGTGGGGAATGGTTATTACCCCGCTATTACTTGTTCTTGTGAATATTCATGCAATTTTATTGTCTGCCATTTTAGTTTTTTGGTTGACGGGTATTAAACCAATTAACTGGAAAGAGGTGCAGGTCGCAAGTGTGTCAAGAATTGCGGCCCTTGTGTTTGTGTCTGTTGTGATCGTGATCTTAGCGGTGGTTATTTTCTTAGTATCACAAAACACTTAAAGATTAAAAAATATATCGCAAATTGGTGAAACCTCTGGTACACTAGTCCTATAAAAATGAAGGGGAGCCGCACCATGAACGAAATCAATACAAAAATGAAACGGGCGTTTGCTTTTTTTGCTGAACACGTTGAGTATATGTGGCATCTATTTCTACAAACAAACGATGCGTTAATTATTACCGATGAAGATGAAGTCATCGTTATGGTTAATCCGTCTTATGAAGTGATGACAGGTTATAGCTTTGAATATGCGATAGGTAAACGTCCCAATATATTAAAATCACACTTAACCCCGCGAGAAATTTATGATGAGATGAAACGGACGCTAAGAGAAAAAGGCTCGTGGACTGGTGAGTTAATCAATAGTAAAAAAGATGGTACGATTTTTTACGCGGAACAAACCATCACAAAACTTACCCATGAAAATGAGACGTATTTCATCGGGATTATGCGTGATGTAACCGATAACGTCGAGCGACAAAAACAAATTCATCAACTTGCCTATTACGATCAACTGACCGGCCTACCGAATCTTATTTATGCGAAAGAACTGATTGAAAGTCAAATCACTGGCCATGACGAGCCGTTTGCGTTTATGTTGTTTAATATTGACCGGTTTAAATACATTAACGATGGCTATGGACATGACGCAGGGGACCGGGTTATTTTAGAAATGGCAAAAAGATTGTCTCATGTATTCAATGACCAAGGCATCGTTGGTCGATTTAGTGGCGATACCTTTATTGTCTTTATTCAAAAAGAGATGGATGAAGAAGAGCTCATGAATGAGTTACACCACCAATTACTGAAGATGAAACATCGACCGTTTCAGGTTGAAGGGAATACCTTCTACTTAACATTAAGTGGTGGGGTGCGCTTTTCGACTGAGAAAAAAGATACGATTGAAAAATTAATCAAGCATGCTGAACAAGCAATGTATCAAGCAAAACGCGAAGGGCGCAATACGATTCGGTTGTTTAAGCAGTCTAATTCAGGTGAGTTAATCAACCGTCTTGGGCTTGTCCATGAACTTAATCAAGCGCTGGAACAAAAAGAATTTATCGTCTATTATCAGCCACAATACAGTTTTAAACGACAAAAAGTCACCGGGGTTGAAGCACTTGTGCGCTGGAATCATAAGGAAAGAGGCGTGTTAACACCGTACCACTTCTTGAGTGAAGCAGAAGAGTTTGGTTTACTCAGTCAGATTGATCAACAAATGATGAAACAAGCGTTTAACCAAACGAAAATCTGGCAAGACCAAGGTTTCGCTAACCTTGAGGTGTCGGTTAATATGTCGTATCACTTATTCAATCAAGTCAATGTCGTGGACGTCGTTAGTCAGTTGATTCGTGCATCAGGACTAAAGCCTGAATCAATATGTATTGAAATTACTGAATCGATTGCCTTAAATCAAGTGACCCACGCGTATGACACCATTAAAGCTTTTCAAGCACTTGGCGTGAAAGTGGCACTTGATGACTTTGGTACTGGCTACTCGAGTCTTAGTCAATTAAGAAACTTTACCTTTGACCGCATTAAAGTCGACCAAGCGTTTATTCGGGAATCAACGGGTGAAGATATGGATGCGAAATTTGTCGAGGCGATTATTCATATGGCGAAATTATTTGGCTTTGATGTCGTGATCGAAGGAATTGAAACCTTTAATCAACTCGTCTTTGTTAGAAACAATTACGCAGATAAAGCTCAGGGGTACTTAATTCAGAAGCCCGCACCAACAGACGAGGTGCGATTAGGTTTAAAGTTTGATGAAAAAGCTTGTACTGAATAAATAATAGAAAAACACACCTAAATTAGGAATGTGTTTTCAAATATAATTCATTATAAACGTGATTAATGTGTCAGCGGAACGGGAAAAGTACCAAAGGAAAGGGTGTGGATGATATGAAGAAAATTGCGATTTTAACGTCAGGTGGCGACTCACAAGGGATGAACAGTGCCATTCGTGCGGTCGTAAGAACGGGCTTACATCATGGACATGAGATGTATGGGGTCAGACGAGGATTTAAAGGTTTAATGAACGATGATTTTTTCAAAATGTCTTCGCGAGATGTCAGTGATATTCTTTACCGAGGCGGGACCTTTTTACAATCAGCGCGTTCTGAGAAATTTAAAACACCGGAAGGTCAACAAGTAGCCGCTGAGAACTTAAAAAAACGGGGCATTGATTACCTTGTCGTTGTTGGAGGGGATGGGAGTTATAAAGGAGCCCAAGCCTTAATTAAACATGGCATTAAAACATTTGGTTTACCAGGAACAATCGATAATGATATACCGCTTACGGATTATACGATTGGGTTTGATACGACACTGAACGTCGTGACCGATGCGATTGGTAACTTGCGTGATACGATGAGTTCGCATGAACGCGTGAGTGTGATCGAAGCGATGGGACGTCACTGTGGTGACATTGCCTTACAAGCAGGGATCAGTAGCGGGGTTGATGCGATTCTAATCCCAGAAGTTCCGTATAATTTACATGATATTGCGGCTGAATTAAAAGCTGGTTTTGACCGAGGAAAGTCTCATAGTATTGTTATTGTCGCAGAAGGGGCAGGCAGTGCTGAGGAAGTGGCGAAAGAACTGAAAGCTTTATCAGGTCTTGATACACGCGCAACTATTTTAGGTCATATCCAGCGTGGCGGAACACCAAGTGCGTTTGATCGTGTGTTTACAAGTCGAATGGGACACCGCGTCATTGAACTCATTGAAGAAGGTATTGATGGTGTCGCTTTAGGGATGGAACAAAATCAAATCACGTATCATACGTTTGATGAGATTTTTGCTGGTGAAAACACGATCAATGAAAAAATGTATCAAGTGTTTATGGACCTCGTGTAACGTATGTCGCTAGAATGAAATTAGGGCTGGTTCACAGTAAAAGAAGTATAAAGCTAAATGCAACCATATGAAAAGCACCCGCCATGAGCGGGTGCTTTTAACTTATAGAATTGGCTGGGTTTACTAACCTTGTTAAAGATGTTTAATTAATTGAAGATACGTTACTCGTCATCATCGATCGTAATGGTTTGGTTTGTTGTAAAAGCTTCATTCGTGCGTTCCAAGACGCGCATGTTTTGATAACTGTTAGTGAGCGTGTTAATCGGTTCTTGATCATTTAAAATGGCATATGAGATATGTTCAGCTTCATCACGATATAAGTCATTCATGAAGCTTTCTGTTTTTGTATACGTATTGGTTGAAAGTATCACCTCACCAAGACCACCGTGATTATCTGGTCGATAGGCAAATGGGACAGTGATCATTCCTTCAGTCCCAACAATTTTATAAGCCTGTTGGTGGAACTGATCAAAGCTACTTGTTAAGGAAGCTGTGATTCCGGATTTGAATGTATAATAGCTGACACTTGTTAAATCAACGCCTGACGCTTCATCAATCACAGCGTTACTCTTAACTGAAATGGGTTCTTCATCTAATAGGTAACGCATCGCATGGACGTTGTAGCTACCGACGTCATACAGACTGCCGCCACCTAAATCTTTTTCCATGCGGATATTACCGTCACGGTCAGCTAAATAGAAGGTAAAGGTAGATTCAAAATGTTTAACTTCACCAATTGCCCCTTCTTTAATAAGCGCTTTTACGCGTTGGTGCTGCGGGTGAAGCATATACATAAAGGCTTCCATAAGTATCACATCATTATCTAAACAGGCTTGTTTAATTTCTAATACATCCGTACTTGATAGGGCGATTGGTTTTTCGACGAGAATGTGTTTTTTCTTATAGGCCGCCCGAATCGCCCACTCTTTATGAAGACTGTTTGGTAATGGGATGTAAACGGCATCAATAGTGTCATCATCTAATACTTCATGGTAACTATCGTAGGCTTTTTCGATACCGAGTGCTTCTGCGACTTCCTCTGCGCGCCCACTTAAACTTGAAATCGCCACAACCTCAGCGTTATCTGCGCGCATAAAGGCGGGTATCACGTGGTTTTGTGCAATACTTGCGGTACTTAAAATTCCCCATCTGACTTTTTGTGTCATTGATGTTTCACTCCTTTAGTTAAGTCTCTTTGTAGTATACACCTTTCCCTTTTTAAAGAAAATAAAACAACCACACGTAAACGCATGGTTGTTGATTAATTTATAGTTTAAAATGATTGACGTCTTCTTCAAGTTCTTTTGAAAGGTGACGTAATTCATCGGCACTGCGTGAGACTTCTTCCATAGAACTACTGGTCTCTTCAGCAGAAGCCGCTGTTTCTTCAACAGCCGCTGCGGATTGTTCAGAAACGGCCGCAATATCATCGACGGATTTTTGCATATCCGCTGTTTCTGATTTGATTTTGGATAAGTCACTAACAATCCGACTGACGTTTTCGACCATATCGGTAATCGACTGTTTGATCGTATCGAATGCTTGACCGGTATCAGTCATTTGGTTAGAACCTTGTTCGACCGCGTCATAGCCTTTATGGAGAGACGTTGCCACGTTTTTAGATTCGATTTGAATCGCATCAATGATGGACGTAATATCGGTCACCGATGACCCTACTTGTTCAGCAAGTTTTCTTACTTCATCGGCTACGACCGCAAAGCCTCTACCTTCTTCACCAGCTCGCGCTGCTTCAATCGCCGCATTTAAGGCGAGTAAGTTGGTTTGTTCCGAGATGTCTTGAATGACTTCCACGATGGAGCCGATTTCTGTCGCTTTACTTTCTAGGCCTTCCACTTTATCGACGGCTTCTTTCACAATCGCTTCAATATTTTTCATCTGACGGATGGAGTCATGGACTTTTGTTGCCCCGTCATCCGATAAGGTTAAGACATGGGTGGAGCGCTCATCGATGTCACTCGCATCGGTTGTCGCATCGACCACATATTGATTAAAGCGTTCCATCGTCATCGCTAGATCGCTAGCACTATTGGCTTGCGTTTCACTTCCACTTGAGAGTTCTTCCATTGTCGCCGCAATCTGTTCGCTGCCTTCACGTACTTGTCCAGACGCTTGGGAGAGGGTGCCGGATTGACTGGCGACTTGGTCGGTGGCGCGTTTAATATCAAGTAACATTTTTCTTGTCTGTTGTTTCATTTGATTAACACTTGTGGCTAATTGTTTAAATTCATTGTCACCTTTTACTTCAATATCTTCAGCGGTAATCACCCCACTCGCGAGTTGGTCCATTTCTTTTCCAACAATGTTCAAGTTATGATTGATATTTCTGACGAAATAAAAGACAATAATAAGACCAATGACAATCGCAACAGCGATAGTAATGAGCGAACTGATTAAAATCTCCGTTCGGACAAGGCCTGCGAGTTCAGCCATATCAAAGTCTAAACCAACGACACCAATCGCTTCACCGTTACGCATAATCGGACGAGCGACGGTAATAATCGATTGATTTGTCGCTGTGTCAATGTAAGGGCTTGTCCAAATCGTATCGCTTTCAGCCATCGCGGTTTGATACCATTCGGTTTCACGTGGGTCATACTGAGATAAATCAGCGTCTGGTATGCTGTGAAGATATAAAGCCCCTTCACTTGAACCGATAAATAAATTTACAATGTAATCATCACCCGCTGCTAAGTCTGACAGTGTTTCCACGTAATAACTTGTCAGGGCAGGATCATTTCCTTCTGGTAACTGAGAGGTATCAATTGTGTTATCGATTGAGGCATCAGTTGCTGTTAATTGAAAGGCCTCACGGTTACTGAAGTCTTCGATTTTATTCTCATAATCCGCAAATGTGTCTTCAAAGCGTGAGCCGAGCTGTTCCATTTCTTCTTTTTCAATGATGGCGCGCTCAATAATCGCCGTATTTTGATACGAAATAAAACTTGAAACAGCGACAGGTAAAATAAGTAGAACTAACATAAACGTCGGTAGTAAAAATTTGATTTGTTTAACACGTGACATAATTTTCTTCCCCTTCTGACTATCATTTTTATATCTCTTTACTGTATATGTCGTCAGATTCCTCGTGGTTGTGAAGAATATTGACGCGAAAAAAGTAAAATATATCAGATTTTTCAGTCTCTTTTTACTGCTATCGCACAAAGTTAGTTAAATATTGAAAGGATGGATACAGATGAAGGGTTGGTTAATTCACAATGGTAGTTTACAAACGGATAAGTTCAAGCACGTCCATGCGCGCTACCTTAATCAAGCGAAAAAACAGGGGATTCACCTCATGTTAAAACGAAACGATGAAGTAATGGTGCTACTCGGTCAAACACATCAGCCGCTGACAGAACTAAACATTGATTTTGTCTTATTCCTTGATAAAGATGTCTTACTTGCGAAACAACTAGAAGCATGTGGTTTGCCGGTCTTTAATTCGAGTCAGGCGATTGAACAATGTGACAACAAAGGCCTGATGCACCACGCGCTCGCAGCAAAAGACATCCGTCAACCGAAAACCATCGTCGCGCCGCTGATTTTTCAAACAGGCCAAACATTTCCGCGTGCTTTCTTAGACCAAGTCGCCGAGACACTTGGCTTCCCACTGATTATAAAGAAGAGTTTTGGCTCATTTGGAGACGGTGTGTATTTAGTGAAATCAATGGCTGAATTAAAGCATCATAGTGAAACGTTAAAACACACCCCGCATCTCTATCAACAATATATTGCCTCAAGTCACGGACGTGACATGAGGGTGCATGTCGTTGGTAATAAAGTCATCGCGAGTATGTTGCGTCAATCGGAAACAGATTTTAGAGCCAATGTCACAAACGGCGGTAAGATGTCAGTCGTGGATGTACCGGATACCTTTAAACAATTAGCACGAAAAGCAACGAACGCTCTTGGACTTGATTTTTCTGGTGTCGATTTATTGTTTGACGAGGCGAATGAGCCGATTGTCTGTGAAGTTAACTCAAATGCGCACATCGAAAATATTTATCAAGCGACTGGTATTGATGTGAGTGAGGCAATTCTTCCCCATATTATGACGCGTGTTCATCACTTTAAACGTTGACTTTATGACCATTACGTGACAAATCATAGGAATTTGCGACAAAATACTTAACAATGTCCAAAAAATAGTGGATTTTTTCATACAGTGTGTTACGATAAGACTAGGATAAAGGCAAAACTATTGAAAAATAGTGACGCAAAGCTTCGGGTCTTCGGTGCGATTAGTACCATGATGGCTGAGTTACCGATCTAGTCATATTTTTTTGAGTTTTGCCGATCCTTAGTTTGGGTCGGCTTTTTTGATGCCTTTTATATAAGTGGCTTCATTTAAGTGAACGGTAACTGCTACAAAAATGAAGAATGTCATAAAAAATAATGAACATGAAGAGAGTGGGGTGGAGGCAATGAAACGTATAGGTGCGTGGAAATTTATTGTCCTTTTGTTGATGGGATTGGTCTTAAGACAATGGGATTTTCAACTATCGTATAGTTTATATCTGCCGCTCTACTTCTTTGTCCCGATTTTAGCTTTACGATTATGTCGCCTACAGTATGCGGTGATTTTAACCAGTCTGTTAGGGATCATCTTCATCTTTATGGGAGATCCGATCATTTTTCATTTCTTAATGATTGGGCACGTGTTTGTGATTGGTGTCCTTTATGAGCGATTTCGTCGCAACTTATTTACGTGGACAATTGCTTACAGTCTAGTTGGCTTTGTCGTCAGTTATTTTGCCGTACGGCTTTTCATTGAGTCAAGTAGCTTAGAGCTGTTATATAAAGTAGAAGTATTATCGTATTGGTTGATGCTTCTATTTGTTAGTTTATTCATAGATGCGTTAGTGTTAATCCTTCCGCAGATGCCTCTATTTAACCGCTTACCAATCACAAGAGAACCGGTGAGGTTTAATGAGCTTATTTTCATGGGGATTAATCTCGTTGCTATTCTTCCCCTCATTTTAATTACGGTTGTCCAGTCAATTTCATTAGAACATCAAATGCTTAAT
This sequence comes from Bacillota bacterium, assembly GCA_051746745.1. Taxonomy (GTDB): domain Bacteria; phylum Bacillota; class Bacilli; order Bacillales; family Amphibacillaceae; genus Halolactibacillus. Next base: position 25,881 of record JBNJFJ010000009.1, read on the forward strand.
ACGTTCGATGACAGGGCTGTCGCGCTTGAAGCAGTTTTGACTGAACAAATAGACCGTCTCGATGAGACGGAACTTCAGCGACTTGAAATTGGGTCAGCGATTGATCGTGGGCGTTTAACCGAAGTAATTGATCGACATATTGGGGCGGCAGATGAACATGTCTACATATTTAATAAGAATGGTGAATCGTTTCTTCGTTCATCAGAATCAGAACGGTTTACAGATTTTAATGATACGTTATTAAAAGGGGTTACTTTTATACCAAAAAGTGGCAGTCAAGTCTGGCTTAGCGGTGAAGGTATGACGCCGAGGGACTGGTATAATGGCTATTATGTTAGTGCTCTCACTAGTCTTGACCGACCGGTGTACTATTTTATTCATATGGGAGAGACGGTCGTTGATCAAATGCAAGTCATTTATTATTATCACATCTTGATGTTGATTGTATTCCTTATCTCATTTGTGCTTGGACTGTTTAGTGAACGTATCTTATTAAAACAAATTGATGGGATTACGAAGATGGCAGACCAAATCCCCCGCCGGATGATGCATGAACACCCAACCGAAACACCACTGACTCGGATTTTAGAAGTGAGAATTTTAGCGGATCGTCTCGCAAAAGTCGATAAACAGCTGCGCCAGATGTTTAAAGAATTGACGAACACCAACCGTGAACTAAATGAAAAAACGTCAGAACTGAATGCGTCAAGAAAAGAACTCTATCATGTGGCCCATCATGATTCACTCACGGATTTACCTAATCGCCGGTTGTTTTATCATACCTTAGAGAAAAAAGTTGACCGGCAAGATATTTTTGCCTTGTTTTTCCTTGATTTAAATGACTTTAAAGAAGTAAATGACCGCTACGGGCATAAAGAAGGCGATTTGTTGTTAAAGCGGGTTGGTGACCGATTGAAAATGTTAGAATTAGAGTTTCCCGTCCGTTTTTACCGGTTAGCGGGTGATGAATTCGTTGCTATTTTAAAACGTGATCACCATGAAGATGTATCTTTCTTCACTAAAACGCTAAAGAAAAGCTTTGCGCCAGCTTTTGAGATTGCGGGTGAACAACAACAGATGAGTGTTAGTATTGGCCTGAGCTTAATGCCAGAAGACGGCTCGACGTTTGAAGACTTACTCCATATCGCCGACCAAGCGATGTATGAGGATAAACGGGTCTCAAAAGGACAGGAGTAATAGATGACAGATCATTCGGTAGAGAAGGGGAGGTGTAGGATATGATTAAAGTTAATCGTCTCGTCCTGTTGCTCGTATTACTTATGGTTATGGCTGCGTGTGAACAAAAGCCCGTTGCCTATCAGCCAATTCACGTGTCGACAGATGATTCAGAATGGCTAGTGGAAGATGACAAATTAATCATTTGGACGACCATCGATCTTTTCGAGGGAGCGATGGATTACTTTTTCGAGTACGAAACGGATTTAGAGCTTGAACTACAAGTCATCGACCCTGCTGAAGTTGTTGACCGCTATTATGAAGCGTTGACCTACAGACGGCCGCCGGATTTATTTTTTGTATCAGATGAATATGTCGGTTTATTTTCTGAAATCGATGGGTTTGTTGATTTTAATGATCTCATTACTGAACGTAGTATTTATAAAGACTTACCAAGCCCCTTAATCGACCGCTACATCAATCTAGAAAAAGAGCGTTACGCTGTACCCATTTCTTATTTTCCCTATGTGACTTATTACCGTCACGATCTGTTGGAAAGTAAAGGTTTCCCAAGTGAACCAGAAGCTCTCGGTGCCTATATAGAAACAGAAGCGAATTACCATAAGATGGCGCGTACATTTTTCGATGAGGGGACCTATATTTTCGAGTCAAACCAAGCCCTCCTGCAGTTAGGGCTAAGAACAAGTTATCCGTTCGATGCCGATTATACATACCGGTTTGATACAGGGGCATTTAAACAAGTAACGGATACGGTGTCCTTGTTTTACGAAGCTGATATAAGGCCGGAGGTATCGATTTGGTCTAGTTACGGACAAAACCTCCTGCGTCAAGATGAGCTTATTATGTTTCACATGCCAACCTATGGTGTGAGTCATTTAAAGGATTGGGTACCAGAACAAGCGGGTAAATGGCGGATGACCTCCTTACCTTTAGGACTATCAGGGATTGACCGTGAAGGGTCAATTGTTGCTTTAATGAGTGAGAAGAGTCACCATCAACGAACCGCCTTTAAGTTACTACAAATAATGACCCGGGACCAAAATTATTTGGTGTTAAATGAATCGAGTCACCCGATGCTTGACCAAGAAAATCTAACCGCTTATTACACCGATTATGTAAATGAAACGACGGCTGGTCGTCCGTCGATGCTTGATTTATACGCCAGACGTCATTGGTACAATACGATGTTTGATATCAACAAAGGGGTAGAGGTGACGAACTTGTTGTTTAATAAAACACATGACCGGTTACAAGAAGAAAGTCGTCTTGACCAACGAATTTTAATTGAACAATTTGTCAGTGAAGTCAGACAACGAATCGGTGAGACTGATTAAGATCCGAATCGATAGCTGATTGGTGACAAGGATTAGCCTAAAAATCACAAAAAAAGATGCCCACCACATGACATGAGCTGTGGTGGGCGTTTTTTATGATAAATTAATCGTGACATCAACACCAAAATGGTCAGAGACAACCGGTCGGTTTATATCGTTAAAAATAACATGTGAGGAAATGACCGAAACGGGCTGATTGGTAAAGATATAATCAATCCGTTTACTTCCTGCCGCCTGTTTCCAGCCATCGATAACACCAGGAACGGTCACACCATCATCTTTATCACGCGCAAGCGTATACGTATCGTGTAACCCTTGACTGATTAAGTAGTCATAGCCTTCATTTTTCACATTGGCTTCTGTGTTAAAGTCTCCAAGAATAAAGGTCGGTCGTGATGGGTCAAGTTCGGCAATCAACCGGTCAAATTGCTGTTTAGACGGTTCATCACGATCATCCCAAAAACCGTGGTGGGTTGAGACGCAGTCAACGACTCTGTCGTTGAACTGAATCGTTACTTTAAGTGCCACCCGTGTTTTCCAGTACGTCGTGTCTGTTGATGCTGTTAATGTAATCACGGAAGTATCGATGACCGGATGTTTTGTGAGGACCGCGACGCCTTCTTCATATTTGTCATAGCCGATATGCGCCATTTGCCAGTCATATGTGTAAAAGTGACCGCGAGCGGCTAGCTTTTCAGTTAAGACCCGAGCAAAGTTATCCTCATGAATCTTGCCATCTTCAACAGGAGGTGAATCAATCCGTTGATTCACTTCCTGTAGGGCAATGACATCATACTCATGTTCGATAATTGTCTCGATTAAGATTTCAAGTTTTTCTGTTTGATGTTCCTCAATGTAACTATGGGTATTTAACGTAAGTAGTCGCATGAATTAGTCTCCTAAGTAATCTTGTACCTCAGATTTTAACACATCCGCTTTCGGTCCGTAAATTGCTTGAACCCCGTTATCTTTTAAGACAAGGCCTAAAGCACCAGTCTGTTTCCATGCCTTTTCTGTTCCTACTTTATCACGGTCTTTCACTGTGACACGTAAACGTGTCATACACGCATCCACATCTTCAATGTTGTCTTTTCCGCCGAGTAGTTCAACGATTTGTTTGACTTCATTTGATCCATCAGTCCCTACGCTCTTATGATCCGCTTTCGTTGAGGCTTGATCACCATTGTCATCGGTATAGTTACCTAAACGACCTGGTGTTGGCATGTTGAACTTTTGTATCATAAAGTTGAAAATGAAATAAGTGACCACAAAGAAAATGATATTAACAATCACAAAGTTGACCAGATCCATCACTAACCCAGCATTAATACTCATCGGTAGTCGGGTTAGGAATTCGATGTTACCGAATGTATGCACCCGTAGGTTAATAACATCAGCTGATGCAAAAGCAAGACCGGCAATGACTGCATAGACACCGTAAAGAACAGGTGCCGCAAACATAAACATAAATTCAATGGGTTCTGTTACCCCGGTTAAGAAGACCGCAAGACCGGCAGATAAAAACATCGATTTATATTTTGTCTTCTTATCATGATCGACATTTTTATACATCGCAACGGCTGCCGCAATTAGGGCTGATGTTGATAGAATCATTTGTCCGACTTTAAAGCGCGCCGGTGTGACACTACTTAGTAATGCTTCATAACCGGCTGTGTCACCAGCTTCTCGTAAGTTGTTTAAGTCAGATACCCATGCTAACCAAAGGGGGTCTTGACCGGCGACAATCTCACCCGCGTTTGATCCGGTAAGAATCGTATAAACCCCGCCGAGTTCGGTGTAGTTAATCGGTACCGTTAACATATGGTGTAAACCAAACGGTAGTAACAGACGTTCCAGTGTCCCGAACACAAATGGCGCAACAAAAGGAGCGCTGTCACGTGAACCGGCAATCCACTCACCAAAGTTATTGAGTCCACCTTGAATGAATGGCCATACGATTGACATGACAATGGCCACAATCACTGACCATAAAATAACGACAAACGGGACAAAACGTTTCCCATTAAAGAACGCGAGCGCCGCTGGTAATTTCGAGAAGTTGTAGTACTTATTGAATACCATTGCCCCAATAAAACCAGAAATAATCCCGACAAACACACCCATATTTAAAGCGGGGGCTTCAAGGACCATCGTGAAGTAATCGCTTACGATAAGCTCGCTACCAAATAACGACTGAACGACAGCTTCACCATCATTCACCATGCCAGCATTGACACCAAAAATAGCACCGGTAATCCGGTTAATTAAGATAAAGGAAAGTAGGGCCGCAAACGCACCGCCGGCGCGTTCTTTCGCCCAAGAACCACCAATCGCAACCGCAAAGAGAATATGTAAATTACCAATCACGGCCCAACCCATCTCTTCCATTACGCGACCAATCGTAAGGAGTAGGGTGATGTCACCTCCGGCCATCGCCACAACTTTTCCTAATGAAATCATAATACCCGCAGCCGGCATAACGGCCACAACAACTAATAAGACTTTACCTAGCTTCTGCCAGAAGTCAAATGAACCAAATTTTTTCATACAAGATCCCTCCGCTATTTATTTTATCTGTTTTTTGTGCTAGCGTTTGCACAAATTCGATAATTAGTATTCTAAAGGATAGGCGAAGGTTATGCAAGTGTTTTCTTAAAAACATGTAAACACTTGCATTTTGAGCATTAATGATTAGGAAATCCATTTAATTCTATGTGAAACGAGTAAAGAAAACGCTTGCATTAATATCGATGTGTATAAGGCGTTTCCCACCCTTTTATACTGGCACCGTGCTATCATTAGTTATTAGGCTTCATTATTTGTTTGATTTTTACTATTAAGGGAATAGGGTAAATAAACGTATAATGGTCTGTTTAACATCATGATCGATAGGTGGAGGAGAGAAACTATGACAATATTAAAAGAAACGCTCATTGATGTGCTTAAATCATTTTTGCCGTTATCATTATTGATTACGATTTTACAATTTACGGTCGTTTTCTTACCGATGGCTGTCTTCATTGATTTTATTCTCGGTGCGATCCTTGCAAGTGTTGGGATCTATTTATTTTTACTCGGCGTTGAAGTTGGGTTATCACCTGTAGGTGAGATGGTAGGTCAAAGCTTATCTAAGACCGGGAAACTGTCCCTCATTCTTGGGTTTGGTTTCTTACTCGGATTCGTTGTCACCATTGCTGAACCGGGGGTACAAGTATTAAGTAATCAAGTGGAATTTGTTTCTGGTGGAGAGGTTCCGGGGGTTGTGTTACTATTATTTGTGTCACTTGGTGTCGGTATTTTTGTGGCATTAAGTTTACTAAGAATGATCTTTAATATTTCTTTACTTAAGCTCCTAGGGGCTGGTTATCTGGTTATATTTATATTAGCGTTACTCACACCGACTTCGTTTGTGCCCATTGCGTTAGATGCAGGCGGGGCGACAACGGGCGCGATGGCGGTGCCATTTATATTAGCACTTGGTGTTGGGGTGACAAGTGTGTTAAGTAAAAAAGCTAAAAGTAGTGAGAGTTTTGGTTTAATTGCCCTGGCTAGTGTTGGGCCGGTTATTGCGGTGTTATTGTTAGGGGTGATGTACGGATGATGCGGTTATTTGAAGGATTTTCAGCTGTCTTATTAGATGTGACGTATGCGTTAGTCCCGTTACTTATGTTCTTTCTCCTGTTTCAGGTCATTTTTTTACGACTTAAATGGCGTAAAGTCAGAGATGTGTTAGTCGGTTTCTTTCTTACATATATTGGTTTATCGCTGTTTTTACAAGGGGTGAATGTTGGATTTATGCCGATTGGTGAGAAGATGGGCGAAGTCATTGGTGGCTTACGTTTCCGCTATATCTTTATTCCGATTGGGTTTGTGTTAGGTTTTTTTGCGGCCTATGCCGAACCAGCGCTACAAGTACTCATTAAACAAGTTGAACGAATCACGGCCGGGGCGATCCCAAGAAAAGTCTTACTCGTTACGATTTCTATTGGTGTAGGACTGTCGATTATGTTGTCGATTATTCGAGTGTTTGTCGGCTTTTCAATATGGTACTTTGTTTTACCAGGCTATCTTATCAGCTTTTACTTGGCTCGAAAAAGTTCGAAGTTATTCACAGCCATTGCCTTTGACTCAGGCGGGATTGTGACAGGTCCGATGATTTCAACGTTTATGTTGAGCTTATTTGTCGGTCTAGCGGGTGTAACAGAAGGGCGCGATCCACTGGTTGATGGATTTGGTATGATTGCGCTTGTTGCATTGGCGCCAATTTTATCGGTGTTATTTTTAGGCCAGCTCTATTCTAAAAATCGTAAGGGGGCGTCTTGATGGAACGAATCAATGATCAAAAATTAATTATAACCATCGTCAAAAAAGGCGAAGCAAAAAAACTTGTCAGTAAAATCCGAGCGGTCGGTGCGACAGGAAGTACGATTTTGTTGGCGGAAGGTTACCGGATGAATGAACGCTTGCGCATCTTTGGCATCCCCACGCACCGAGAGCGTGAAGTGATTTTAACGATTGTGGATGAAGCAATGTTTTCAGACGTCTTTGAGTTATTAGGAAAATACGCGACTTTAGGGAAAAACACACAGGGCATTACCGTGTCCATTGATGTGAAGAGTGTGTTAGGAATCACGATGTTGAGTGGCGAAGAAATAGCTGACTGTAGTAGAAGAAGAGGAGATGAGTCGATGTTAGATGAGACGCGGTATGATTTAATTGTGACGATTATTAATAGCGGGGAAGCAGAGGATGTTGTAGAATCAACGAAAGCCCACGGCGCTGATGGTGGTACGATTTTACGCGGGCGCGGGACCGGTGTCCATGAACAAACGAAACTATTTAACATGCTCATCGAACCAGAAAAAGATATCGTGTTAACGTTGATTGAAAAAGAGAAAACATTGGACATTTTGTCAGGAATCAAAGAAGATTGTGAACTCCATAAACCAGGTAAAGGGATTGCCTTCGTATTAGAAGCAGAGAAAACGGTTGGTTTAAACGCTTTACTTGAAACGAACGAATAACAAACGTCACCTCGTTAAGTCAGTAAACGAGGTGACGTTTTTACTTTATAAATGTCTTTAATTAGACAAAGCATCACCTAGCAAGTAAAAGTGTGATTGTGCTGTAAAGATTTGAAAAATAAAAATTAGCTGCTTAGTAGCCCTGAAATTCAATGCATGTGAACGATACGCTAAAAAGACGTTGGATACTGGGACGATTTTTAAAAACGATGGATAGCGACTGACTTGATAGAGCGGACACATCGCTATATGCTGTAGATATCTCATGAGACAGGAACAGTGTCACTGTTAACAGTAAACGATCGCGAAAGCAGGTGGCTAACATTCAGCTTCAAAATCCGCACGACAAATTCTTTAAAGAAACGTTTAACAATCCCCAGGTTACCAAAGACTTTGTGACGTACTATTTACCGCCCTCTATTGTTAAACAAATCGATGTTAATACGCTGGAGCCGCAAAAAGACAGCTTTATCAATAAGGAACTAGAAGAAGTCTTTTCTGATCTGTTGTTTAAAGTTGATATTAATCACGAACAAGGATATCTGTATTTATTATTTGAACATAAAAGCTATCAAAGGCGAGACATTGCCGTTCAGTTACTTGAGTATATGTTGAGAATTTGGAAAAGACAGCCGCTCCGAAAGGAAGCAGATAAGTTACCGATCATTTTGCCGTTGGTCATCTATCACGGCAAACAAACCTGGCATATGGGCCAGTCGTTTGGTGATGTAATCAACGGATTTGATACGCTCACAGATGATATGACGCGTTACGTACCTGATTTTGATTATTTATTGTTTGATGTATCGACGTATCAAGACGCGGAAATAAAAGGCGTTGCTCAGTTAAAGATTCTCTTTACGATTTGGCGTGACCTTTATACAAAAAATCCAGCCGATTTAAAGACGAGTATCTACCAGGCGGCAGAAGCATTAAATGCGCTAGAGGAAAAAACGTCTGGTCTTACTTACTTTGAAACGCTGTTGCGGTACGTTTTTAGTACGAGTGAAGCATTCACAAAGAATGACATCCGTGATATAGTAAAAACATTAGAACAAGCCTATCCTGAGGGGAGTGATGTCATGAAGACCATTGCTGATGTGTTACGAGAAGAAGGAATAGAACAAGGCGAAAGAAAAGGCATTGCTGAGACGTTATTAACGTTGTTAAACGATAAACTCGGTCAGTTGCCAGAAAACACACAAAGACAAATCCGTCAGTTAGATGAACAAATGCTTCATTCAATCGTTAAAAGCTATGAGCAAATTGAATCGAAAGAAGACTTAAATAAGTATCTTTAAATTTATAGTGAGACCATATTAAGAAGACAAAAGACAGGTGAATGCCTGTCTTTTTGTTTGTTAGTCAATGTCATTATCCGAACTAAGCTTTATATTGTTTGTTGCGAAAGTAAAAGCTAATGACAAGGATCGTTAGAATACCTAGAACGATAAAAGGCCAGGCGGTTGTTGATTGGTCTTGGACTTGATTTTCTGATGCTGGTTGAGACGTGTCATTAACGGTTGTATCTGTGTCAGTTGATGTGTCTTCAGTCACTGTTTCTGTTGGTAAGGTTAACGGTGTAGATTGTGCCGGAATAATACCGGGTTGCGCTTCAATCAGAAATGTTTGGGTGATCGACGCATCTTCTGTACGCGGAAGGAAAGTTAACGTGTTGTCGCGGACAGATAAATACAGATTGGGATCACTCACTGGTTGTAATAGCGTACCGTCTGCCGTTTCTGTTTTAATGAATGTCGAGGCTAGAGCTAAGTCTTCTGAGCTATCATAGCGCTGTAATTGAACCGTTTTATCATTGTTGATAGAAAGGTAAACACCTGGGTTATTATCTATTTGGAAGGACACCGTATCACCTTCTTCTGTCAGACCGGTTGTTTCATGCCAGCGGTAATCAAAGTGTTCGGTATTTTTTTCAGCTAACCTTATGGCATTGGTGACTTGTCTTACCATGAATTTAGAGTCCGTCGGTGCGATGGTGACACTGTTTGAATCTATACCGGAAGCGGTTGGGATCACTTTGGCGATCGCACCATCTTCGTAAAAATGTAACGGTTCAAAGGCAACCGACCGGCGGTACTCCCCGCCACCTGGAAGACCAGCAGTATGATAAATAAAGTACCAAGACCCGTCAAACTGAATTACGGCAGGATGACTTGTTCCACTGTTAGGAATCTTATCCATGATTTTAGCTTGAAAATACCATGGTCCCTTTGGTGAGGTACTCACCGCATAAGCGAGTTCTTCTGGGTAGTTATAGGCAAATGTTAAGTAGTAAAGCTCCTCACGTTTAAAAAGAAACGGCCCTTCAGTAAAGTTTCCAGGCATATTTTGAATTTCTACGCGTTCAATCTCACCGTCTAACTCAAGCATATTGTCGGTTAATTTCGCGTAGTAAAGATGCGTGTTCCCCCAGTAAAGATGGGCTTGGCCGTCATCATCGACAAATACGGTTGGATCAATATTGTCCCAAGGGACATCCCCCATAAATTCTGGCGCGTCGGTCATGGATGAATCAACAAGCGGGCCACCAAGTGCATCGGTAAAGCCAGATGTTGGTGAGTCACTTGTGGCAACTGCGATCGCATAACCTGGTGCGCCGAGGCTCGTATTATGAACGGTCGTATACCAATAGAAGGTCCCGTCTTTCTCAACAGCTTGAGAAGCCCAAGCTGAGTCATGAATAGCCCAGTCAAACGTAGTCCGGGGGAGGGCTGATTCATAGGTCCAGTTACTACCGTCAGTACTCGAAAAGATATTCCATTCTTTTAAGAGAAAGAAAGTATCTTCTGGTGTTGCCTCGTCATGTCCGGTATAAAGATATAGCTTACCATCGTGAGCGAGGGCGGCAGGATCAGCCGAGAACCGGTCTTTAATCACCGGATTATCAGCGAAAGAAGTGGCAGGGAAAAGTGTAAGCAATAGAAGTGTCATAAGTAAAAAAATGAAAATGCGTCGTATAAGGACCTCCTTAGAGTAAGCGTTTTCCTTTAGTATACACTTAAATATACGTACAACCCAATATTAATTAAGTTTTTTTGTTGGGTTGTTCGTAAAAGTTGGTGAACTGAAACGAAAAGTTGACATAAGGCGGTCAAAAGATGATCAAAATGAGTGGGCGACGGAAGTAGGTAGGGTGTGATATACTGAGGCTTAGAAAAGACTTAGATAATGAACCACTTAACAATAAGGAGCTAATGAAGATGACTTTTACTTTACAACCATTTATACAAGACGCCCTCACAAAACAAGGGATTGAGACGTTGATGCCGGTGCAAGAAAAAGTCTTGCCATATTTTGAGGCGAGACAAGATGTATTTGTGACCGCTCCAACGGGAAGCGGAAAAACATTGGCGTATCTGTTGCCGGTGATCAATGGTCTCGAGGCTAATACGCTCGACCTACAAACCGTGATCATTGCCTCAAGCCATGAACTTGTAATGCAGATATTTGACTGGATTCAACAATTAAAACAAGGCTCAGATATTCGCGTCCAAGCACTTATTGGTGGTGCGAATGTGAAGCGACAAATTGAGAAGTTAAAAAAGAAACCACATATTGTCGTCGGGACACCTGGCCGTATGGTCGAATTGATTAATCAAAAGAAATTAAAAATGCATAAAGTATCGACGATTATTCTCGATGAAGTTGATCAACTTGTGATCCCTGAACACCAACAAGCGCTCGATCGGATTATCCAAAGTACGGATAATAGCCGTCAGATTGCCTGTTTTTCAGCGACGATTAGCCAACAGGCAAAACAAATTGTGTCTGAGTGGATGGAGGCGCCTGAAGCGATTCATATTAAACGTGAAGATATTGTCTTACCCGATGTGACGCATGGCTATTTACTCGGAGACCAACGGGATAAGTTTGATTATTTACGTAAGTTGATTCATGCGGAAAAGAAAAAGACGCTCGTCTTCTTTAATGATAAGGCGTCGCTTGAAAAAGCTTATGAACGCTTAACGTATCATCATATCGATAGCTTAATGCTGCATAGTGACTTGCCGAAAGAGTTGCGTAAAGAATCGATTAAGAGCTTTAAACAAGGCGATTGTCAGCTGATGTTAACGACCGATGTCAGTAGTCGTGGGCTCGATGTCGATGACTTGACAGAAGTCGTTCAAATGGACTTGCCGCGAGAAGTCGATCAATATGTTCACCGTGCCGGCAGAACAGGTCGTCTTGGTTCAACGGATGGTTATGTGTTATCGATTGTGACAAAGGGTGAGTACCAATCACTGAAAAAATTAACGAATGCCTTACATTTAGACTTAACTGAGTTTTACTTATCACACGGACAGTTAACAGCGCGAGAAAAATAAGCAGAAGGTGCTTTTCATTCGATGAACAAAGTGATTGAAATAAAAAGAGTCAGCGTCACTCTCTTATAGGAGAGTAACGCTGACTCTTTTTAGGTGAGCTCAATCGGTAAGACGTAAAAAAGGACGCTGAAGAAATGAACGATCGTACCAGCTAACACAAATAAATGCCACACCATATGATGATACTTAAACCAGCGCCACATGTAAAAGACAGCGCCAAACGTGTAAAGGATCCCGCCAATGGCGAGTAACACAATCCCGCCAGAAGCAATGTTCGCAGTTAAGCTCGACCAAGTAAAGACGATTAGCCAACCCATTAAAATATAAATCAACGTTGACACAATCACAAATCGTTGCACAAAGAAAATCTTAAAGATTGAACCAACAATCGCAATCGCCCAGACGATAATAAATAACCGCATCCCGACATCGCCTCTTACCGCTACGAGTAAGTAGGGTGTGTAGGTCCCGGCGATAAAGAAGTAAATCGATGAGTGATCGAGAATTTCAAACACATCTTTTGCCCGACCATTCGGTAAGCTATGGAGTAACGTTGATGAGGTATACAATAATACCATGGTGACACCAAAAATCGTAAAACTAACAACATGGACCCAGCTGCCATTTAATGAACTAAACACAATCAGTAACACAAGAGCTGAAATGGAAAGTAAGGCACCAACGCCATGACTGACCGCATTGGCGATTTCTTCTCCTAAACTAAACCGATGTTTTGTAACCATAATGATTCCTCCACAATCTCTATCATTTAATAGACATATACTAAGCGATGACCACCATCGATCATGCGGACACTTTGATACGCGTGACTATGGTATAATAATCTTCGCTTTCATTTTCCTGTCTTTATTTCTTCTGTCTCTTACTATTATGAATTTGATTCGAAAGAGATGCAAGGAAAAACATAATCGGCTATGATAAGGATAGGTGATAAGCACGAAAGAAGTGCCGACAAAAACGGTAAAACTTGTGTCATCACGTATGGGTGGATTGTATGAGAATTTGTAAAGATGCTGTAAATTTAAATATAAGTAATTGATTATATAAGTGAATGATTATATACTAGACTGAGAAGGAGCGAATGTAATGTTACCAATAGAAGAAACAGCCTCAATTCTTAAATTAATGGGGGATAAAACACGACTGACCATGTTGAAATTACTAGAGGGTGATTCTTGTTGTGTGTGTGAGTTCGTTGAACTCTTTGGCATGAGTCAACCGGCGATTAGTCAGCATTTACGTAAATTAAAGGATGTGGGGCTTGTGAAAGAGGACAAGCGTCATCAGTGGGTGTTTTATTATTTAAATGAAAACCATGACCTTTATCCAATGATTGAGCGTGTGTTATCAACCTTACCGTCTCAACAAGAGAAACTCCTTCAGTTGACTGAAGACGGCAAACGAATTGAGTGTTGTTCGATCAAAGGGGAGAATAATCAAGATGACAAAGGAACAAACATCAGGCATTAGTTTTTTTGAACGTTATTTAACCGTCTGGGTATTGCTATGTATGGTTGTCGGCGTATTACTTAGTATACTCTTTCCAGGGGTTACGAGCTTTTTACAAGACTTAACGTATGCGGAAATATCGATTCCAATCGCGATTCTGATTTGGTTAATGATTTATCCAATGATGATGAAAGTGAATTTTAAAAGTGTCAAACGTATCTCAAAAGACCGCAAAGGGATTTATTTAACCTGGGTGATTAACTGGTTAATCAAACCATTTACAATGTATGGGATTAGTTACGTGTTCTTTTACTTTATTTTTAGTGCCTTCATTTCAGAAGATCTAGCGCGTGAATATGTCGCAGGCGCCGTGATTTTAGGTGCAGCACCTTGTACAGCGATGGTGTTTGTTTGGAGTCACCTCACCAAAGGTGACGCGGCTTATACCGTTGTTCAAGTGGCGACGAATGATTTAATTGTATTACTGCTGTATACACCGATTGTTGCCTTACTATTAGGGGTTTCTGGTATTGAAGTCCCGTTTGATACGTTGATTTTATCGATTGTCTTATTTGTGGTCATTCCACTGATCGGTGGCTTATTGACAAGACAGCATATGGTTAAAGCTAAAGGTGAGACGTATTTTGAAGAGACGTTTTTAGCGAAGTTTAAAAATACGACGACCATTGGCTTACTCCTGACACTAATTTTGATCTTTATGTTCCAAGGTGAGACGATTCTTTCTAACTACGGACATATTGTGTTAATTGCCGTCCCACTCATTATTCAAACATTCTTTATCTTTTTCTTAGCTTATTATGCAGCAAAGAAATTAAACTTAGCTCACGATATTGCCGCACCTGCTGGTATGATTGGTGCATCCAACTTCTTTGAATTATCCGTTGCGGTGGCGATTAGTTTGTTTGGGGTTACCTCACCCGTTGCCCTTGCGGTAACGGTTGGGATTATTGTAGAAGTGCCGGTGATGTTGATGCTAGTGAAGATTGCGAATCGCACGCGTCATTGGTTCACAGCGTAATCAAATCCTCAAACGTTTATTAAAATAGTAGGGTCTCCTTTAATTTAAAGGGGGCGCTACTATTTTGGTGTTTGATAAAGGAATTATCTTTATTAAATGAGGAAAAAGAGTTGTCAGAATACCACGAACTTTTTTAAGATTAGAACTATTGAAAAGGACCTTTTCAAATAGGAAACGGATGGCTATAATGGACACTATTGCGATAAAAAAGAGATGTCGTAAATTATCTAAAAATTATAGTAATTCAGCTTTGAAGGGACGTTTTATGTATGTCAGAAAAGAAAAAAGGTCTGTTTCAACGATTTTTAGACATGATTGAAACAACCGGGAACCGTTTGCCACATCCGGTCACCTTGTTTGCGATTTTGTCACTCGTTGTCTTAGTCGCTTCAGCAATCGTTGCGGCGACAGGTGTCAGTGTTGAACACCCAGGAAATCCTGGAGAAATGATTGAGGCAAAGAATCTGCTTAGTCGTGAAGGAGTGCAATATATCTTTACGGCTATGGTCGATAACTTTATTAAATTTGCACCTTTAGGTGTTGTACTTGCGAGTATGTTAGGGATTGGACTCGCTGAACGTAGTGGCTTAATTTCAGCAGCATTACGTGGGTTTGTCTTATCGATTCCGAAGTCACTGATCACGGCTGGTTTAGTGTTTGCCGGGATTATGTCCTCACTAGCCTCAGATGCAGGCTATGTTGTCTTACCGCCACTTGGTGCGGTTATTTTTATTGCGCTTGGACGTCACCCGATTGCGGGTATTGCCGCTGCCTTTGCGGGTGTTTCTGCCGGTTTTAGCGCGAATCTATTGCTGACATCACTTGATCCAATGCTTGCGGAAATGACCATTTCAGCGGCAGCGATTATTGATCCTGCCTATGCGGATAATATGCACGTGGCGATGAACTATTACTTCGTCATTGCGTCTGTGTTCTTATTGACGGTTGTTGGTGCGTTAGTTACCGAACTCATCGTGGAGCCACGTTTAGGCACATATAAAGGTAGTGTCAATAAAGATGATTTAACCGAACTATCAAGTTTAGAGAAAAAGGGTTTACGTTACAGTGGCTTAAGTCTACTAATCACAGTGATTGTCATTGCCTTACTTGTCGTCCCGTCTAACGGTTTATTACGGGCAGATGACGGTGGTGTGATCTCATCTCCATTTATGTCATCACTCGTACCGATCATTATGATTATGTTCTTTATTCCGGGACTTGTGTACGGGAAAGTGACAAAAGAAATTAACAATGATACTGATATGGCCAATAAGTTATCTGATACGATGGCTTCAATGGGGATGTTTATCGTCCTTGCCTTTACAGCGGGTCAGTTTGTTAGTTACTTTACCGAGTCAAACTTAGGTTTACTCATTGGTGTTGCTGGGGCTGAATTTTTAGACTCGGTTAAATTAGGCGGCATCGTCTTGATTCTGTTGTTTATTCTTATTTCAGGGTTTATTAACCTGTTTATCGGTTCAGCATCAGCCAAGTGGGCGATGATGGCACCGGTATTTGTCCCAATTATGATGCAGCAAGGTTACTCACCTGAATTGACTCAGATGGCTTACCGGATTGCTGATTCAACAAGTAACATCATTTCACCGCTGATGCCTTATTTTGCGATGATCATCGTGATTATGCAAAAGTATAATAAGAAAATGGGAATTGGTACCTTGATTTCAACGATGTTCCCGTACACCATCTTCTTTACGATCGGTTGGTTAGTGATGCTTGTTGTATGGATGTTATTTGGCTGGGATCTTGGACCAGGATCACCGATTAGCTATATGATGAACTAATAAGCACCATTGGTACTATTACATGAATGAAGATAATGTTTATAGAGACATCTCCAAGGCTTAGGTCTTGGAGGTGTTTTTTCTTGGATGAAATGAATCAAAAAAATTTTGAATAATGCTTGTCTTTTAACGATAAACCCGTCATGACGTAACATAAACGATATATGAATTTTTAACGCACTTCCGAAAGAAGTTTCCCTCTTCAAGCAACCCGTAAGGGTTGTAAGTGGTGGGAGTAGTTCACTTTCTGCTATTTTTCTTTAATATCAAGGGGAGGGTATAAGTTATGTGAATTATCTCACTTTGTTAGAAAATAATTGTCTGAAAACAACGATTTTTATGATGGGTTCTGTTATAATGTAAATGTTGTGTAAAAAGAGAGAGCAACGTGTTCATTTAATTAATCAGTGCGAGGGGCGATTTTATAATGTATACGATTGAGCGATTTGAGAAAGAAATGTTTACGATGTACCAATTAAAGCACCCAACCGGCAACAGTTGGATTACGGTTTGTCCAGAACGTGGCGGTATTATTACCGGGTACGGGACAAACAATGAAGAGCGGCTATATTTAAATGAAGCGACGTTATTTGACCGTAAGAAAAATGTCCGTGGGGGTATCCCAGTCCTATTCCCAATCTCTGGTCAACTCGAAGATAAACAGTATCACTGGGACGGGAAGCATTATGATATGCCAAACCATGGCCTGGCCAGAATTCATCCGTGGGAAGTCCTTGAGACTTATAGTGATGAGGACCATGCGTTTATCTCGATTTTATTTAGAAGCAGTTTAAGTACCAAAGCGGTCTATCCGTTTGATTTTAAAGTGATTTTCACTTACACGCTGCGCGGTGATCAGTTACTCATTCATCAATCTTATGAAAATTTATCTGATGCACCGATGCCAATTTATCCTGGTCTTCATCCGTACTTTAAGTCAGATAAAAAGGTGGTTGGTTTAGATATTCCAACGAAAACGTATTACGACTACAATGATGAAGAAGAAAAGGCCTTTACTGGTCAAATTGATTTAACCAATTTAAAAGAAGCGGTCCGTTTAGAAAATACGCATACACAAGTAAAAGCAACCATAGATCATCAATTGATTAACATGGAAATGGACGACGCGTTTCACTATACGGTACTTTGGACAGAACAAGATCAGCGCTTTGTTTGTGTGGAACCATGGACGAGAAAAAATGGTGAAATGAATAAACAAGAGGATTTAATTGAAGTACCTGCACATGATACGTTCGATACGTGGGTAAGCTTTCAAATTATATAATACATAAACGTACACACGAGTGTCTTAGACAAGCTGTGTACGTTTTTTCTTTGTTTTTATGTCTTGGTCAAAGTGTGATTGTTTAATGCTTAGCTGAGAAGGTATGTATAACGGGAAGGCCAAGAAGGGTGAAGAGAATCTCTTATTCCCCCTTGACTGACCATACCCCTAGTGGTATAATGTTCATTGTGAAGAAAATCACTTATATAAGTTTTTAAAAAATACGCATGTCTTTACATTCGAAAGGGGAAAGAAATTATGGGTAAAAGAGTTTTAGTTGTTGGCGGTGTCGCAGGTGGGGCATCTGTTGCTGCACGTGTGCGTCGTTTAGATGAACAAGCAGAGGTGATCATGTTTGAGCGTGGACCACACGTATCGTTCTCAAACTGTGCGTTACCTTATCACTTAAGTGGAGAAATTGAAAACAGTGAGACACTCGTATTAATGAATCCGGAAGTTTTCCGTAAACAATATAAGATTGAAGCACGTGTTAGAACAGAAGTTGTGAAAGTCAATAAAGATGAGAAAACGATTACGGTTAAAAATTTAGAAACAGATGAAACATATGATGAAGCTTACGATAAGCTTGTCTTATCTCCAGGGGCGAACCCAATCATGCCACCACTTGATGGCATTGATTCACCACATGTGTTCAGTGTCCGTAATGTTGTTGATATTGAAAAATTAAACACGTTCGTATCAAAAGAAACGGTGGAAGATGTTGTTGTTATTGGTGGGGGCTTTATCGGTATTGAGGTCGCTGAAAACTTAGTCCACGCAGGTAAAAACGTGACCCTTGTTGAAGCACAAAACCAAGTCATGGCACCATTCGATTACGACATGGTTCAGATCCTTCATAAAGAAATGGTAGATAAGGGCATGGGTCTTGTCTTAAGTGATGGTATTGAGTCAGTAAAAGATGACCACATCGTCTTACAATCAGGTAAGACCATTAAAGCACAAGCCGTTGTCATGGCGATTGGTGTTCGTCCAGAGACAACCCTAGCCAAAGAAGCAGGTCTTGAGATTGGTGTCACTGGTGGTATTAAAGTCGATCACAACTATGTGACATCAGATAAAGATATTTATGCTGTCGGTGATGCGATTGAAGTCCACCACAAGCTGACAGGTCAAAAAACACGTTTAGCACTTGCAGGTCCAGCACAACGTCAAGCCCGTGCTGCAGCTGATCATATGTACAACATTCCACACCGTAACACAGGTGTCATTGGTTCAAGTGCCATTCAAGTATTTGAAATGAATGCTGCTTCAACCGGTCTAAATGCACGTCTTGCAGAAGCGCAAGGGTTTGATTTTGACTTTAGTTACGTGATTCCAACAGATAAAGTCGGTATCATGCCAAACAGTAACCCGGTTTATTTCAAGTTAATCTTTGAAAAGCCAACCGGTCGCGTGTTAGGTGCACAAGCCATTGGTCGCGGTAATGTCGACAAACGTATTGACGTTATTGCTTCAATGATTATGATGAACGCAACATTAGAAGATTTAAAAGAACTTGAACTATGTTACTCACCAGTGTTTGGTACAGCTAAAGACGTTGTCAATATGGCAGCCCTTAACGGCTTAAACGTACTAAATGGTGTCATTAAACAAGTACAAGTAACCGATATGCGTGAGCTTGTCGAATCAAATGCTCATATCATTGATGCGCGTGAACCAGGTGAATTCAAACATGGTCACTTTACGAATGCGGTCAATATTCCATTAAGTCAGTTCCGTGAACGTCTAGATGAGATTCCGACCGATGTACCTGTTTATATTCACTGTCGTTCAGGGCAACGTTCTTACAACATGGTCCAAGCATTACAGAACTTAGGCTATGACAATGTGGTAAACGTCGCTGGTTCATTCCTTGGTACATGTCTGTATGAATACTATAATGACCAAGCAGAAGGCCGTACGCCAATTGTGACTAAATATAATTTCCGTTAAGAAAGACTTTTAAAACAATAGATAAAAACCGCTAAGGTGAGTCAGACTCACTTTAGCGGTTTTTTAAGTTCTATCCTTTTAACGAACTTAGGCAAGAAGTCTCCCTCCTCAAGCTCCGTCAGGAGCTAGGTGGGAGATGAATTGCCAATTGTTGTTATGATTTTTCACTGTCACATCTTTGAAGCTGACTTGTTTGTAGGTCTTTCCCGGCTTTGTAATATAAGCATTGTGGATGTCTTTGATATAAAGACCAGTGGTGGTAAATCCGCTAACAAATCCGATTTTCCCAAAAATGCGTACAGTGTCATTCAAATGAATACCATTCATTTCTTTCGTGTTTTTCTTGTTGCGTTTTTGTGTGAGGTTCTTGTTCTTTCGACCTTTTCTAGCTGTCGCTTCGTGTAAAGAACGTTTTTTCTTTCTGAATTGTTTGATATAAAATATCGTATGTGGATTTTCTTTGATATGTTGAATGCCCGATATGGCAATCGCATCATTATAATGTGTCTTCTCTAGATGAAGTGCTTTTCTTCTTGGCGTTGTTTCAGAACCGTAGATGATTCTAGCATCAGGATATCGACGAAACGTGCGTATTCTTAGGGCATTCATGAATGGCGGTTCTTTATAGGTGGGTACTTTTTTTCGTTTCTCCATCCAGTGCCAAAGAATACGACCTCTTTTATGATTGTCGCTCGTGTGACAATCTGTACATACGCTAATTAAGTTTGAAGGTGCGTCGCTTCCACCATGGCTTCGATAGATAATATGATGCGTGTTAAGAATCTTCCCTTTTTTCTTGCACACTTGACAGGTGTAGCTGTCACGAGCCAAAACAAAATAACGGACATCGTGATACCCAAAGGTATCCCCTTCTTGATAACCTTTCCCTTGAATGTTTGGATTTTTCATCTTTTGGACATCAAACTTCCCAACTTCAATATGCACTTTTACCTTCGGTAAAAGGGAAGTGAATGTATCAATCCAAAAGAATAAGTTTTGTGTACGACTTTCAAGACTTGGTGGTAGCCAGCTTTTGGGTCTGGGGCTTGTGAAAGATGTTTTTTTCTTAACCCATTTCCCTTTCTTGTTTGAGTAAACACGCGTTGTTTTATGTTTGAATTTACATTTTCTATAACGTGTTTTACGAGAGCGTCTGCTTCTTCGGTAGATTTTTTTAGTTTCAAGTAGTCCCTTTACATCTTGGCGACATTCAATATTGCCTTTTGCTAAGACTCTGTCTTCTTGTGTTATCGCAACACCTGTGTACTTAGCGCCTAAATCAATACCGACATGTGATTCATGTGTTGTCTCACCCGTCGGAATTAACATTTGAATCGTAAAAGGTTTGTAACTTATAATTTTTGCTTTCTTTTCTTTGAGTAATTGTCTTGCTTTTTGGTTTTTACAAGGGTCCAAATTGGACCCCCGCATTGATTTGACGAATACTCTCAAGATTCGTCCTCCTTTTAGAGTTAGTTTCCCTTCGCCAATGTTAGAAAAGCTTCGTGCAACAGGTTGACCACTCCTACCTCTCAGAGTTGTTACAGCGCCTGAACGACAAAATGTACTAGGGAATCATACAAAGTCGTATTCACTTTTCTAACGTAGTCCTCGAAAGACTTAGGCTAGACAATTAGGGCTTTTACAAGCCCCCACTTCAAAACGCATTAGCGTTTAAGTGGTGG
>JBNJFJ010000010.1:0-46227 GCA_051746745.1 Bacillota bacterium
TTTGACAAAAGAGCCTTTTATCTTTTGAAGTGTCGTCAAGCGCGCCTTCGTCGCTTTTATTTTTCTTTTAACGGCGTTGATTTGTTCTTTTTTATTACGCATGTACACCTTATTCAATTCTTTTTGCGCGGATAGAAGCGCGCGTCCTTGTTGAACAGCACTGGTCGCATAATAATCATTTAATCCGTAACGTTGTTTCAACTGTTGATGGATGGAGACGGCACTTTTCGCTTTCACGCCCCTAAGCTCCCGGACCTCCGCTTGATAGCGAAAATGTTTGGCTTGATTAAACACCCGAAGGGTGTGAGTCATGGACATCACAAAATCAGGGTCGATTTTATGCTTATATAAGCGATTTGAAAAAATGGCCTTCATACCCATGATACACACCCTCTCTTTGTTTTGTGACGGTCACTGTTAGTGCTTTAATTATACCACATAGAATATATGTTTGTCACTTCAAAAATATTCAAAAAAGCGATTCATCAACCACCTAGTGCTGACGCACTTGAGGAAGGCGTCTTCTCGCCCTAAAGCGGTAAAATTAAGGAAGTATATACCAACGGTATGTTAATAACGGGAAAGAAGGGGGGCAATCATCTTGAAAGAAGCCAAGAGACAATCAGCACTAAACTACGAGGTATTGATCATGATGATCGTCGGTATTGTCCCACTTATTATCTGGCCAATGACAAAAACAACTGATTATTTCTATTTACCGAAAGTCATCGCCTTATATGTCATCATCACCATATTTTACTTGAAACTTATTATAAGCCGCAAAGCTTTGCGATCGTTTGTGACGTTAGACAGCGTCACATGGTTACTACTCTTCTATCTGTTGGCGTTAAGTATCTCTGTGTCGTTTGCGCTTAACACAGAACTTGCCCTTTACGGTAAACCGTTACGTGAAGAAGGCTTATTCACCATTTTGCTTTATATCAGTACGTTTTTGATTGCTAGACATGTGGCGCCAACAGCAAAACTGTATCGATACTTTATAACAACGGGGATATTTCTCGCGTGTTATGGCATTAGTCAATATTTCGGTTTTGATCCCGTGCCACGTGACTGGCTAAGAACAGATTGGACGTCGAGTTTTAGTACATTTGGTAACCCCAATTTTTTCGGCAGCTATCTTGTCTTAATGTTGCCGATTTCGATGTTTTTTATGTTTAGACGTCCCCATATAGTGGCGAGTATTGGCTACACCATCATCTTTTTCGCCTTACTTACTTCACGGACAAGAGGGGCCTGGATTGGTGCTTTCGTTGCCTTTGTTTATTATTTAGTCATCCTGTTTCTATTGAAACAGTGGTCAAAACAAACGACAAAAGCGTTGATCTACTTAACCTTATGTTCATTACTGGCCTTGGGCGCTTTTCAAATACTTTCCCCAAATGTGTTTGGTTTAGAACTTGGCTCGATTATTACCGATGCTAAAACAGTTGTGACCACTGACAAGAATTTCTTACACGCGGGGAGTAACCGGATGTATATTTGGCTAAAAACACTTGCGTTAGTCACCGAACAACCTTTCACCGGTTACGGGCTTGAAAATTTACAGATTGCCTTTGTCAGTCAATATAAAGACGATATGCTGGCGCAGTTTGGCCGGGTTATGTTTGTCGATAAAGCCCATAACGAATATTTACATATCGCCGTGACAGCTGGCATTCCGGCACTCGTCATCTACCTTAGTTTTCTTGTTCAAATCGCACGGAAGTATTCCGCTCGATTAGCCGAATCAGACGTCTATCAAGCACTGACCGCAAGCCTGATTGGTTATTTAACTCAAGCCTTTTTTAATATTAGTGTCGTCTCGGTCGCTTTCATCTTTTGGGCCTTTCTCGGATTAATGGCGCACGTGAATGCTCGGAAGGTTCATTAGCCTTGTTTTAGTTTAACCTTGACTTTTATTTAAAAAAACAGCGAGAGTTACAGGGTTTTTAGCTATTTTTTAGTATCAGATACTAATAACACCTGCGTATGTTTTGAAAATTCATAAATTAGCTATTGTTTTTTGAAATGAATTAGGTCTACAATAGACATAGACAAGATATTTAAGAAAAGGGAGTCTGTATGATGCAAACTATTTCTATTACACCAGCAACAGATAAAAAACAAAAACCTGCCGATGACCAATTAGTCTTCGGACGTCAATTTACCGATCACATGTTTATCATGGATTATGAAGAAGGGCGCGGCTGGTATGACCCTCGTGTCGTACCTTATCAAACACTCGAAATGGATCCAGCGGCAATGATTTTCCACTACGGTCAAACCGTATTTGAAGGATTAAAAGCTTACCGGACAGCACAAGAATCGATTCAGCTGTTTCGTCCAGATGAAAATATTAAACGATTGAACCGATCAAATGAACGGATGTGTATTCCAACCGTTGATGAAGCACTCGCACTTGAAGCGATTCAAACGTTGGTTGATCTCGATCGCGATTGGGTTCCGCGTAAAGAAGGCACCAGTTTATACATTAGACCGTTTGTGATTGCGACCGAACCTTATCTCGGGGTATCAGCGTCGAAAACGTATACCTTTATGATTATTCTGTCGCCGGTTGGTGCTTACTACGAAGCCGGGATTAATCCAGTTAAGATTGCGGTTGAAAATGAGTATATTCGAGCCGTTAAAGGCGGGACCGGTGAAGCAAAAACAGCTGGTAACTACGCCGGAAGTATGATCGCCCAGGAGAATGTGGCTAAAAAAGGCTACGCGCAAGTGCTGTGGCTCGACGGGCATGAGAAAAAGTATATTGAAGAAGTCGGGAGTATGAATGTCTTCTTTAAGATTGCGGGCAAAGTCGTTACCCCGCATTTAAGCGGCAGTATATTACCAGGTGTCACCCGTAAATCTGTGATTCAGTTACTGCAAGATTGGGGTGTTGACGTTGAAGAACGCCCGGTACTCTTATCAGAGATTTTAGACGCGCACAAAAACGGTCAATTGGAAGAGGCATTTGGTTCCGGTACAGCGGCTGTTATTTCCCCAATCGGTGAATTGTTCTATGATGAGGCATCGTATGTGATTAATCAGCATCAAACCGGACCATTATCAAAACGCGTCTACGAGACGTTAACGGGTATTCAGTACGGTTCAGTTGAGGATCCGCATCAGTGGATTGTCGATGTACCAAAGAAAAGATAAGTTTTCTGATAATTTTCAGTTGACAATTTTCATTTGTTTTTAGATAATGGAAGCACATCTAAATAGAGACGGATAAATAAGAAACAGTAGACAATGAATATATGACAGAGAGAGAAATGCGATTGAGGCTGAAACATTTCTCCATATCCCTACTTTGTTGAACCTACTCTTATCGTCGTTAAGGTTAACTTAACCGCTCTTTGGAATCATCCAGAGCGTTATCAAAATAAGGGGACTCAAAGTTTTGAGTCAACAATGGTGGTACCGCGGAAACACTACTTTTCGTCCATTGCATCACTTAAGATGTATGGAGAGAAGTAGTGTTTTCTTTATACATAAAAACAGCTTGTAAAGGAATTTTAACGAGACTACTGAAAGAGTGAGAAAGAATGGTGATAAATCATGATGGAAAAACGAGTCGTTGTAAAAATTGGCAGCAGTTCGCTAACAAAAAAAGATGGGTCATTGTCGATTGAAAAATTAACCGAGCACGCAGAAGCGATTGTACAGTTGTTAGATGAGGGGATAGAAGTTGTGTTAATCTCCTCAGGAGCCATTTCAGCGGGCTTTAGGGACTTGGGATACTCCTCGCGTCCTGTGACCGTGCAAGGCAAACAAGCAGCCGCAGCGGTTGGACAGGGGCTATTAATCGAGGCCTATAACCAGGCATTTAAAAAGCATGGGTATGTATCAGCGCAACTGTTGTTAACGCGTGATGTTTTCACAAATAAAGAACAGTTTTCTAATGTCTATCAAACGATTACTGAGTGTTTAAAACGGAAAGTGGTCCCGATTATTAACGAAAATGATTCCGTTGCGATTGATGAGATGACGTTTGGTGACAACGACATGCTGAGTGCTCAGGTCAGTGGGTTAGTCAATGCGGATCAGTTGATTCTGTTGACAGATGTCAATGGTATTTATGATAAGAATCCAGGCACCCATGTTGATGCAGAGCGATTTAATCATCTCGGTTATATTTCTAATGAGTTAATTGAACAAACGAGCCAAGACTCATCCTCTAAAGTAGGCACCGGCGGGATGAAATCAAAACTGATTGCGGCACAACTAGCGACCAATGTCGGTGTTAATTGCTTTGTTGGGACTGGACATGGGAAAGATAAATTGGTCAATATTTTAAATGGCAGTGGTGATGGAACTTACATCGGGACAAGAGAAACGGTCCACGTAAGAAAGCATAAACAGTGGATTGCCTATCATTCCGAACCAACTGGGCGCATCATCGTTGATGAAGGAGCTAAAAAAGCCCTACTTTCCGATGGAAAAAGTCTCTTAGCGGCCGGAATCATTGGTGTCGAAGAAGATTTTGATGCCCAGGACATTGTCAATATTTACTTTAATCAAGACCAGATTGCTAAAGGCCAAGTGAACTATTCGGCGGAACAAATCAAACAAGTCCGCGGACTCAGCAGTCAAGAAGCAATGTTACTGACCGGTTGTACGCACCCAGAAGTGGTGCACCGAAATAATCTTATTTTAACGATTCAGGAGGGAAAACAATGACTTCACTTGAAACATTAGGACAACTTGCCAAACAAACGACATTACGTCTGCAACAAGCGACAACAGAGGAGAAAAACCAAGCCTTACTTAAAATTGCTGACGTCCTTGAAACAAGACAAGCCGATATTTTAACAGAAAACGAAAAAGATCTCATCCAAGCAAAAGAAAAAGGAATTAGCGACTCGGTCATTGATCGCATTCGTCTGACGAATGACCGGATCAAACAAATGGCGGAGGCGTTGCGAGAATTAACCAAACTAGATGACCCTATCGGTGAGGTGCTCGAATCTTTTACGCGTCCAAACGGTTTAGCAATTGAAAAAGTGGCTGTACCGATTGGGGTCATTGGAATGATTTATGAAGCCCGTCCAAACGTGACAATTGATGCTGCTAGTCTCTGTTTAAAAACGGGGAATGCCGTCATTCTTCGCGGAAGCTCATCGGCGATTTATTCGAACATCGTCCTTGTCGATGTGATTAAAGAAGCGTTAAAACAAACGACGTTACCGGTCAATAGTGTGCAGCTTATTGAAGATACATCACGCGACACGGCAGAAAAGATGTTCCGTTTAAATGACTATTTAGATGTCTTAATTCCACGTGGCAGTAAAAATCTGATTGACACTGTTGTTAGTAAGTCATCTGTACCTGTACTTGAAACAGGGGCAGGGAATTGCCATATGTTTATCGACCATGATGCCGATGTAAATATGGCTCTTGAGCTTGTTATTAACGCTAAAACTCAGCGGCCATCTGTCTGTAATGCGATTGAGACCGTTCTTGTCGATGCGACGTGGTTTGACAAACACGGTAAAGCACTGATTCATGAATTAAGTTCACATGGTGTGCTTATTCACGGAGATCAAACCGTCAAAGACCAAGACCCATCAATCCTCCTAGCAACAACCGAGGATTATGCGACAGAATATTTAGATTTAGAAATCGCGATGAAAGTCGTTGGGTCAACTGAAGAAGCGATTAACCACATTAATACTTACGGTACCAAACACTCAGAAGCAATCATTTCTGAAACTGATGACCATGTTTTATCATTCCTAAATGATGTCGATGCCGCCTGTGTCTACCATAATGCCTCCACGCGGTTTACGGATGGTTTTGAATTTGGTTTTGGGGCTGAAATCGGTATTAGCACCCAAAAACTCCATGCGCGTGGCCCGATGGGTTTAAAAGCACTCACGTCAACGAAATACTTGTTGAAAGGTAGCGGCCAATACAAAAAATAAGTGTATGAAATAAAATTATAGATGAAATTTAACCATTTTTGCGTTAGAATTATCATCGTATGAAACAAATGATGAGGAGTTGTCACAATGAGTAAAACATTAATTTTCGGACACAAAAATCCAGATACGGATACGATTGCATCGGCAATCAGCTATGCGTATTTAAAGCAACAAATCGGCGCAGAAGCTGAAGCAGTTAGATTGGGCGAGATTAGTAAAGAAACAGCCTATGCGCTCGATTATTTCAACACAGACGCCCCGCGTTTGGTTGAGACAGTCAGTCAAGAAGTGGATCAGGTTATTTTAGTTGACCACAATGAAAAACAACAAAGTGTCAGTGACATTGCTGAGGTGAGAGTAACAGAAGTTATCGACCATCACCGCATCGCTAACTTTGAAACGAGTGATCCGCTATATTACCGCGCTGAACCAGTCGGGTGTACAGCCACAATCTTAAATAAGTTATTTAAAGAACATGGCGTTCGTATTCCGAAAAACATAGCTGGTCTAATGTTATCAGCGATTGTATCTGATTCATTACTGTTTAAATCACCAACATGTACAGAAGAAGATGTCAAAGCCGCAAAAGAACTTGAGGCTATCGCCGGTGTTGATGTCAATACGTACGGTTTAGACATGTTAAAAGCAGGGGCTGACTTAAGTGATAAGTCAGTGAATGACTTATTAACACTGGATGCAAAACCATTCACAATGGGGGACAAACATGTTGAAGTAGCCCAGGTTAATACAGTTGACCCAAGTGACTTATTAGCCCAAAAAGAAGCGATTAAAACGGCCATCAATCAAGTGATTGACGCGAGTCACCTTGATTTATTCGTCTTCTTAATCACCGATATTTTAACGAACGATTCAACGGTTATTGCTCTTGGAAACGCGCAAGACGCTATTAACACGGCCTTTGGTGTGGAATTAGAGGACGATACTGCTGTCCTTAAAGGTGTGGTTTCACGTAAGAAACAAGTCGTACCACAACTGACTGATATCTTAGCCTAATTTAATTAACGCAATTTAAAATAAGCAAACAAAGCTCGCATATGTGCGAGCTTTGTTTGCTTTCTTTTTATAACTACATGATTTCCAGCTAAATCAGATAGCATCTGTACTATGACAGAAAAGCACATCTTTAATGGTTTATTTTTTCAGAATTGTTCCCGTTTTTCGAAAATTATGATAGGATAGAAGATACTATATATTTATCAAGCAGGAGGGATTATGTATTATGCCTACAGAAAAACCAATCGATGTGAAGGATATTATTATTGCGCATCAGCGAATTAAAGACGTTGTGACGAAAACACCACTCCTTCTTGATCCGATTCTTTCTGAAAAATATGATTGCAATGTTTATTTAAAACGTGAAGATTTACAAGTTGTCCGTTCTTTTAAAATTCGGGGTGCTTATAATTTTATGCAAAGTCTATCAGAAGACGATTTGAAAAATGGGGTGGTGTGCGCGAGTGCCGGAAACCACGCGCAAGGCGTTGCTTATTCGTGTAAAGCGATGAACGTTAAA
This sequence comes from Bacillota bacterium, assembly GCA_051746745.1. Classification (GTDB taxonomy): domain Bacteria; phylum Bacillota; class Bacilli; order Bacillales; family Amphibacillaceae; genus Halolactibacillus. The sequence continues at coordinate 7,465 of JBNJFJ010000010.1, forward strand.
GGCACGATTTTCATGCCGACAACGACACCGCGCCAAAAGGTCGACCGTGTTCAGTTCTTTGGCGGGGATGCTGTTGATGTCATTCTAACGGGGGATACGTTTGATGATGCAAGTGATGAGTCGAAAAAGTTTTGCGAAGACAATGATATGACCTTCATCCATCCATTTGACGATGAACGTACGATTGCCGGACAAGGCACGATTGGTTTAGAAATTCTAGAAGCAATCAATGAACCGGTCTCACATATGTTTATGTCTGTCGGGGGTGGAGGCCTTATTTCAGGGGTGGCCACTTATGTTAAGAACATTAGTCCAGAGACAAAGATTATTGGGGTTGAACCGGCAGGTGCTGCCTCGATGCAAGCATCTTTTAAAGCAAATAAAGTCGTGAAACTTGATTATGTCGATAAATTTGTCGACGGTGCCAGTGTGAAACGTATTGGTGATAAAACTTTTAAAATTGCGAAACCTTTAGTCGATGGCTTTGCGACCATCCCTGAAGGACGGATTTGTACAACCATGCTTGATTTATATAATGAAAATGCAATTGTCACTGAACCTGCAGGGGCAATGCCTGTCAGTGCATTAGAAGATTACCAAGACGAGATCCGTGGTAAAAATGTCGTTGTGATCGTCAGTGGTGGTAATAACGATATCGACCGTATGCAAGATATTAAAGAGCGTTCGTTAATTTATGAAGGATACAAGCATTACTTTATCGTTAGCTTCCCGCAACGCGCCGGTGCTCTTCGGTCATTTTTAACCGATGTCCTCGGGAAAGATGATGACATTACTCGATTTGAATATACGAAAAAGAATAATCGCGACCGTGGACCTGTCCTCGTGGGAGTAGAACTCAAGTATAAAGAAGATTATGAACCACTCATTGATCGGATGCATGACAAAGGCTTTAGTTACATTGAAATAAATAAAGACCAGGATTTATTCCAACTGCTTATTTAATGTGCTATAATACGTAAGAGAGGTGGCTTTCACCTCTTTTTTTCATGTTTAAATACAACTGAAAAATGGTATAGGTCTATGTTGACCATTTTAATTAAATGGAGGTTTATGAAATGAAAGTAAAAATGCTCGTTCAATCTCAATACAAGTCTGAATTATTAAGATTGGGGAAAGTATATGACATTAATGATGACACAGCTAAGCGCTGGGTTTTAAGCGGGTTAGCAGAAAAAGCACCAGAGACGGATAAATCAAAGCCGGTTCAATAAACGACTGAAGCGGTCAATAAACTGGGCTCGGTCACTTTCAGTAAAAGCTTTCGGCCCTTTCATTCGACCGCCTGCTTTTCTCACTTGACTGGAGAGATAGCGCGACTGGAGTAACTGATCCATCGTTTCTTTCTTGTAGAGCGTCCCTCTTGGATGTATGATGTGAGGGGTCTTTGCTAAAGCTAAGGAAGCTAGACCATAATCAGCGGTGATTAAGACATCATTTGTCTTGATTAAGCGCATAATCCGGTAATCACTGGCTTCTTTTTCTTGGTCTACGTACACAACGTCAACGCGGTCACCAAGGGGCTTTAAACTGAAATGCGCATAACTTTTTACTAATGTCACAGGTAAGTCCTGTTTTGATGCAAGGTCTATGACTTCATCTGTGACTGGGCAACTATCGGCATCAACATAAATCAATTAAAAACATCACCTTTCATTGTACTATAACAATAACTGTTATAGTATAGTGTGTGCCTAAATTATAAATATAATCAAGATGGGAGTCAATCGAATGGAAAATTATTTACCAGGACAAATTGTTACACTCACGGTGAAACGTGTCATCGACACAGGCTATGTATTAACAGACACAGACCGTGAGGCGTTAGAAATTTTACTACATGCCAATGAAGCAGGCAAAGAAAAACTCACTGAAGGTGATGAGGTAGAGGTTTACCTTTATCACGATAAACAAAAACAACTGATTGCCACAACAACAATCCCTCATGTGACAACAGATGTGTTTGACTGGGCAGAAGTGACAGAAGTAAAACCCGGACTCGGTGTCTTTGTTGATATTGGCACATCCAAGCACGTCCTTGTGTCAAATGACGACTTACCAGAGTTCATGTCTGCTTGGCCAACGGTTGGTGACGTCTTGTATGTCACATTAAAACATGACAAAAACAACCGTCTGTTAGCCGATCCAGTGAGAGAAGTTGACTTTGAAGGCAACTGGGACTTAGCGTCAGAAGCATTATTTAATCAAGACCTCGGCGCTCGTGTGTTTCGGAGCGGAAAAGAAGGGGCTGTCGCCATTACAGATGATGGTTACCGCGCATTCATACACTATACAGAAAGAAAAAGAGAACCGAGAATCGGTGAGTGGGTGGAAGGACGTGTGATCAAAGTGAAATCAGACGGCACCTTAAACATGTCGCTCTTACCAAGAAAACAAGAAGCCCAAGAAGTTGATGCAGAAAAACTGTTAGCTTATATGCAACAACATGACGGTGAAATGCCGTTCACAAGTAAAACCGATCCAGAGATTATTCGTCAAACATTTGAGATGAGTAAAGCTGCCTTTAAGCGCGCAATAGGGAAACTACTCAAGGATCGACGCATTATCATTGGAGATACCAAAATTGTTTTAACAGAATCTGAGAGTGACCCTTCATAATTTTCCAAAAAAATTAATGTTTATACGGGCCAACTCTAGGTCTGAAGTCACATTATAAAAAATATTTTCAATCTTTTTCTTCCTATTAACTATATCAAGTTTTAGAATCTATTCGTTAATCGATTTAAGTCAAAATTATTTGAACGAAGTCGATTTAATAGATATAATAGTATTGCTTGAAGCTTTTTAAACTTTTTAAAAGCTTGCTGAATGATTGGGGGTGCATAAAAGAATGAGTGTAAATACCATTGATCAAGTCAAACAAATTGAGCGTGAAGCGATTGAGCTTGAACGCGAATACAAAGACAAATTGAAACACATGGAGCAAGAGACAGAAGAGACGATTCAATCGATGAAAGAGAAGGTTGAAAAAGATCTCAACACTTTCAAAGAAGAACAGTCAAAAATGAAAGAAGAAAAGCTCGATAAGTTAAAAGCTTCTATTAAAGAAGAAGAAGATCAAGCCGTTAGCCAATTAGAATCGAACTTTAAAGAGAAAGAAGACAAATTGGTTGATGCGGTCATTGAGGAGGTTATGAGGACATATGGCAATAGCTAAAATGAAAAAACTAACACTCATATCTTTTCATGAACAAAAAGATCAGTTGCTGCAGTCAATTCAAGCATTGCAACGCTTCGAGGTTGTTGATTTACCTTCTTCGGACTTAGGTGAGTTAGACGTGTCACCTTACGAAGTTGATAACTTAGAAACAATCGTTAAGAAGTATGAGACGAGAATTGACCAAGTACAGACAGCTTTAAGCTTTGTTCAGCCATTTTTACCAAAGCGTCCGCTTAAAGAAACCCTGCGTGAAAAAAGAAAAGAATTCTCTTTAGAAGAACTTGAACAAGAGATTTTTACTTTTTCACCGAAAACCCTTGTGAAAGATGTCCTTGATTTAGATAAGCGCTTAGATTCAATCGCTGAACGAAAAAAGGAATTAAACGACAAGGAAGCCTTCTTTAAGAACTGGAAAAAGCTCGATGTCAGTGCACATGATTTACGTTCAATGGAACGTGTCACAGGTAGTGTTGGTATCATTCCTCAGCATGATCAAAATACATACATGACCATGCTGGAAGCATCAGACTTACTTTATGTCAATGAAGTGTATCAAACGCGTGATGAAATAGGCGTCGCTGTTTACTATGATCGTCGAGATCAAGAGGCGATTAAACCGTTACTGAACGACGCACACTTTGAAACGGTCACTGAAAAGTTAACCGAATCTCCTCGTTTAGCATTAGAGGACATTGATAAAGAGTTAACCGCGTTACGAAAAGAAGCAGACTCGATTAAAGAACGGTTGACAAAAATGTCGAAAGAAGCTTGGCAATTAATGCTTTTAGAAGAGTATTATGAAGCAAAACTTCAACGCGAACGCAGCAAACTGTTTTTAGTTGATGAAAAGCACCTCTTTATTATGGAAGGTTGGCTAGAAGAAGAGGAAATGCCTCATATGGAAGCGGCGCTCAAGCGCATCTTACCCGAAGAGGAGTATGTTCTTTATGTCAACGACGTAAAAGAGGAAGAAATTGACGATGTCCCCGTTGTCCTAAAAAATAACGATTACATCTCACCTTTTGAGAGCATTACGGCCATGTACAATTTACCTAAGTACAATGAAATTGACCCGACACCATTCTTAGCACCGTTCTACCTATTATTCTTTGGTATGATGGCAGCAGATGTGGGATACGGTCTATTGTTATGGCTTGCGACATTCGTTGTCTTAAAATTCACTGAAGTATCACCGTCGATGAAGAAGAATATGCGTTTCTTCCATCTATTATCATACCCTACCATTCTTTGGGGGTTAATATATGGATCATTCTTCGGTGCCGCTATGCCAATCGTCTTATTATCGACAACAGACGATGTTATTACCATTTTAATCATTTCGGTTATTTTTGGTTTAATACAAATTTTCTTCGGTTTAGGTATTAATACGTACCTTAAACTTAGAAACAAAGATAAATTTGGCGCCTTTAGTGATGGGATAGGTTGGATTGGTATTTTTACCGGTATTATTATCTTATTACTCGGTAACATGATCTTAGATAGTGAAATTCTTGGCACGATTGGTGCTGTTGTTGCTGTCGCAAGTGCGTTAGGCATAATTCTAGCGTCATCACTTGGATCAGAAAATAAAGCACTCGGTGTCGGTTTAGGTGTTTATAATCTATATGGTATTACTGGTTATATTGGTGATATCGTTAGTTACACCCGTTTGATGGCCTTAGGGGTATCAAGTGGTAGTATTGCCCTTGCCTTTAACATGATCATTGGCTTTATTCCAGGCGTTGGTCGTTTTACTATTGGGGCAGTATTATTCATCGTGTTACACGCGGTAAACTTAGGACTCACTTTCCTTAGTTCATATGTACACGGTGCACGTTTAATCTTTGTTGAGTTCTTCGGTAAGTTCTATGAAGGTGGCGGTAAAGCCCTTAAGCCTTTAAGAGCAGCTGAAAAACATATTCAATTAAAAAATCAAAAACAATCATAAGTAATGGAGGAATTTTATTATGGAAAACTGGTTAACATTTTTTGTAGAAAATAACGGAGGATTTATCTTTGCAGCATTAGGGATCGCGATCGCGGTTATCTTCTCTGGTTGGGGTTCAGCACGTGGTGTAGGTATGACTGGTGAGGCAGCAGCGTCACTTATTAAAGAACAACCTGAAAAATTTGGTAAGTCACTTATTCTTCAGTTACTACCTGGTACACAAGGTCTTTACGGTTTCGTTATTGGTTTCTTGATCTACTTAAACATGGACCAAGCAATGCCTTTAGCTGACGGTATCTACATGCTAATGGCCGCACTTCCTATCGCCTTCACTGGTTTAACAGCCGGTTTTGCTCAAGGTCGTGTATCTACTGCAGCTGTACAAATCTTAGCAAAAAGAGAAGAACAAAACTCTAAAGGTATCATTTACTCAGCGATGGTTGAAACTTATGCAATCCTAGGGTTCGTTATTTCCTTCTTACTTGTTTTAGCATAAGATAAAATATTAGTGAGAGGATGGGGACTATGAAAGATTTACAAGCTTTGTCCGCACAAATTTTGGCTAAAACCAAAGAAGAGGGACAAAAGAAAATCGAGCAATACGAAGAAGTTGCTAATGACCGAGTTGAAGAACAACGTCAAAAGCTTGTGGAAAGCAAAAAGAATCGACAAGAACAAATCGAAAACCAAATGAAAAATGACTATGAACGCGAAGCACAGACATTAGCGAACAACAAGCGAAATGCCGTCCTTGGTAAGAAACAAGCATTGTTATATGATGTCTTCAATAAAGCGGCTGAAAAAATGGCTGATTGGGACAACAAAACTTTTGCTAACTTCTTATCTGATGTCCTTTCACAACTTGACCAAGATAAAAATTGGCAGATTGTTCCTGGTTCACGCTCAGTAGCTGTTTTTCAATCAGAAGAAGTAAAAACAGCGCTTAACGACTATGCTAAAATCAGCGTAGCTGATGAGGAAGTCGTTCAAGGCAAAGCTGGCTTTATCGTGCAAGAAGGCGGGATTGACTACAACTTCTGTTTTGATGTGCTTGTTCAGGAAATGAAGAAAGAATTTTCTCCACAACTTGCAACCTTAGCATTTAAAAACTAATGAATAAGGGGGGAGAATAAATGCAGGACACTCAATATAAGGGCGTCAATACGTTGCTTCGTGTCTATGAGACAAAGTTACTTTTACGTGATGATTATGAAAAATTATTACGGGCTGAAGACTTGCGCGAAGCACTTGAAGTACTTAAGAGTACGGAATATTTATTTGATGAACACGATGTGATAGAAAATAAGAATTTTGATGAATTCTTAATGCAACGTGTGAAAAATATTTATGATGAGCTTTACGAAGTGACACCAGATTCTGAAGTTATTCAAATTTTCTCACTTCGCTATAGCTATCACAATTTAAAAGTATTATTAAAACAACGCTTTACTGGCCTTGAGTTAGACCATTTACTCATTCCAATTGGTAAGCATCCGATCTCGGCTTTGCGCCAACTCGTCAATGCGCGTCAATCAGATGACTTAAATCCTGTTATGGTTGAAGGTGTTCAACTTGCGATTGAAGATTTTGAAACATATGGTCGACTAGAAGCAGCAGATGTCTTCATGGACACTTACTTCTACAAACATATGCGTAAAATCACTGATCGTTTGAAAAATCCAACGATCAGTCAAATGGCGGATGTCTTAATTGATTTAGACAACTTATCAACAGTCGTAAGAAGTCTACATCAAAATAAATCACGTTCATTCCTTCATACGGTCTTATCTAGTTCAGGCTCTATTTCTAAAAAAGCGATCATTGAAGCAAGTGAGCAAGGTGCCGTTAACGTTCTAAATGAACTGTACCTCGGCAAACCTTATGCGAGCCGTTTAGCAGCGGTCGTCAATGATCAAAAAGATGACCTGGATCCAATGATTTTGGACAAAGTTATTGATGAAACGGTCGATGAATTAATGGAAGAAGCAACATTCCAAGCCTTTGGCCCAATGCCGGTGATTGCTTTCTTATTCTTCGTTGAAAAAGAAGTAGCAAATCTCCGACTTATTCTCGTTGGAAAAGACAATCAAATTGATGAAGGTATTATAAGAGAAAGGATGCGACCAATTTATGGCCCATAAAATAGCAGTAGTTGGAGACAAAGATTCGGTCTTACCTTTCAAAATCTTAGGATTTGATGTGTTTGCTTCTAGTACACCTCGAATTGCCCGCGAAACGATTGATCGTTTAGCTGAAGAACATTACGGGGTGATTTACTTAACAGAAGCAATGGCGAAGGAAATTCCGGATACAATAAAACGTTACGATGCAGAAGTTCAACCCGCAATTATCCTAATCCCGAATCATAAGGGATCATTGAATATTGGTAAGTCCCGTATTCAAAAGAACATGGAAAAAGCCGTTGGACAAAACATCTTATAATTTGGGAGGGGACTTATTTGAAGAAAGGAACAATTGTTAAAGTTTCTGGTCCTTTAGTTATGGCAGAAGGTATGGAACATGCAAATATTCAAGACCTTTGCTATGTAGGGGACATGCGATTAGTAGGTGAGATCATTGAAATGCGATATGATGTTGCCTCAATCCAGGTATACGAAGAAACTTCTGGCGTAGGACCAGGCGAACCTGTTGAAACAACAGGAGAAGCCTTATCAGTAGAACTTGGACCAGGGATTGTGTCACAAATGTTTGACGGCATCCAACGTCCACTTGATACATTTAAAGCAAAAACAGATAGTAACTTCTTAGTAAGAGGGGTTAATATCGACGCATTAGACCGTGAAAACAAATGGGCATTTACTGCAACAAAAAACGTTGGTGACACAGTTGAAACTGGTGACATCATCGGAACGGTTCAAGAAACAAAAGTTATTGAACACCGCGTCATGATTCCTCACGGCGTTAAAGGTAAATTGACGGCCATCGAATCAGGTGAATTCTCACTTGAAGATGTTGTCGCTAAAGTAGAAACAGAGAATGGTGAAACAGATGTAACGATGTTACAACGCTGGCCAGTTCGTCGTGGACGCCCATTCAAGAAGAAATTAAATCCAGATAAGCCAATGTTGACGGGTCAACGTGTCATCGATACGTTCTTCCCTATCACTAAAGGTGGGGCAGCAGCTGTACCAGGACCATTTGGTGCCGGAAAAACAGTTGTGCAGCACCAGATTGCGAAATTTAGTGACGTGGACTTAGTTGTTTATGTTGGTTGTGGTGAACGTGGAAATGAGATGACAGACGTACTAAACGAATTCCCTGAGCTCGTTGACCCGAATACAGGCGAATCGTTAATGGAACGTACCATTCTTATCGCCAATACATCAAACATGCCGGTAGCGGCACGTGAAGCATCTATTTATACAGGGATTACAATTGCAGAATACTTCCGTGATATGGGTTATAGTGTTGCGATCATGGCTGATTCTACCTCACGTTGGGCAGAGGCACTTCGTGAGATGTCTGGTCGTTTAGAAGAGATGCCTGGTGATGAAGGTTACCCTGCTTACCTAGGTAGCCGTATTGCTGAGTACTATGAGCGTGCGGGTCGTATTTTAACCGTTGGTTCTGAAGAACGTGAAGGTAGTATCACGGCCATTGGTGCCGTATCACCTCCAGGTGGGGATACGTCGGAGCCGGTTACACAAAATACGCTTCGTGTTGTTAAAGTATTCTGGGCACTTGATTCATCTCTTGCACAAAAACGTCACTTCCCATCAGTGAACTGGTTAACATCATACTCACTTTATTTAGAGGATGTTGGTCGTTTTATGAATGATGAATTAGAAGTGTCTTGGTCTGAGATGGTTCAGCACTCAATGAATATTTTACAAGAAGAATCTGAGCTACAAGAGATCGTTCGTCTTGTTGGTATTGAATCACTCTCTGAAAAAGACCGTTTAACGATGGTCATTGCTCAGCAATTACGTGAGGATTACCTCCAACAAAACGCGTTTGATGATGTAGATACGTTCACATCACGAACAAAACAATACTACATGCTTGACCTTATTCTTTCATTCGAGAAAGAAGCGCGTGAAGCCATGCGTCTAGGCGCTTACTACAAAGAAATCGTTGAAGGAACAACCGATTTACGTGATAAGATTGCCCGTGCGAAGTTTATCTCTGAAGATAATATTGAAAAAATTCGCGCGCTTAAAGACGAAACAAAAGAAACAATTCACCAGATTGTTGCTGAAGGAGGTATGACGCAAAATGCTTAAGGAATACAAAACAGTTAGCGAAGTCGTTGGACCTCTGATGGCCGTAGAAGGTGTAGAAGGTGTTAAATTTGACGAATTAGTCGAAGTCCAACTACAAACAGGCGAAATCCGTCACGGACAAGTACTTGAAGTCGATCGAGATAAAGCAATGGTTCAGATTTTTGAAGGACCAAGCGGAATCAACATCAAAGATACAAAAGTGCGTTTCCGTGGTAAGCCATTATCAATTGATGTATCAGAAGACATGGTTGGTCGTGTCTTTAACGGTTTAGGCGAACCAATGGATGACGGTCCTGATATTATTCCAGAAACAAGTTTAGATGTAAATGGTCAAGCGATCAATCCAATCGCCCGTGACTATCCGGATGAGTTTATTCAAACGGGTATTTCAGCGATTGACCACCTAAATACACTTGTACGTGGACAAAAATTACCGGTATTCTCTGGTTCAGGTCTACCCCACAAAGAGCTTGCCGCACAAATTGCCCGTCAAGCAGCCGTACTTAATAGCGATGAAAAATTCGCCGTTGTTTTCGCGGCAATGGGGGTTACATTTGATGAGGCGGAATACTTCATGGAAGACTTCCGTAAAACGGGTGCGATTGACCGTTCAGTTATGTTTATTAACTTAGCAGATGACCCGGCTATTGAGCGGATTGCGACACCAAAAATGGCTCTAACAACTGCTGAATATTTAGCGTTTGAAAAAGATATGCACGTGCTTGTTATTATGACGGATATGACTTACTACTGTGAGGCACTTCGTGAAATTTCAGCCGCACGTCGTGAGGTACCAGGTCGTCGTGGTTATCCAGGTTATCTTTATACAAACCTGTCAACCTTGTATGAACGTGCAGGTCGTCTTATTGGTAAAAAGGGATCAGTAACACAAATTCCAATCCTTTCAATGCCTGAAGATGATATTACGCACCCAATTCCTGACCTTACCGGTTATATTACCGAAGGACAGATTATCTTAAGTCGTGACTTAGATAAGCAGGGAATTAAGCCACCAATCAACGTGTTACCATCGCTTTCTCGTCTGAAAGATAAAGGTACCGGTGAAGGTAAAACACGTAAAGACCACGCACCAACAATGAACCAATTGTTCGCCGCTTATGCCAAAGGTATTGAAGCGAAAGAATTGGCGGTCGTTCTAGGTGAGTCAGCGTTATCTGATACGGATAAACTGTACGTAGAATTTACGAAGCGTTTTGAAGCAGAATATATCAATCAAGGATTCTATACGAACCGTTCAATTGAGGAAACCTTAACATTAGGATGGGAATTACTCTCAATCTTACCTCGTACTGAGCTTAAACGTATTAGTAGTGAACTGATCGAAGAGTTTATGCCGGAAGGAGAGTGATTGACCTATGGCTAGATTAAATGTCAAGCCAACACGGATGGAGCTATCCAACTTAAAAGACCGGTTAGCAATATCAACTCGAGGTCACAAGCTTTTAAAGGATAAACAAGATGAGTTAATGCGACAGTTCATTACATTGATTCGTAAAAACAATACGTTACGTGATGAAGTTGAAAAAGAGTTAACAGAGTCGATGGAAGCCTTTGTTGTCGCTAAATCACTTACAAACGAAGCGTTTATTGAAGAATTATTTGCGGTGCCAAATAAATCGATCAGCCTTGATATTCAACAAAAGAATATTATGAGCGTAATGGTACCTGAAATGAACTTTACTGTTGATGAAGATGATAAAGAATCAGAAATGCAATATGGTTTACTGAACTCAAACAGTGAGCTCGATGATTCAATCGATCGCATTAACACTATTCTACCTAAACTATTAAAGCTTTCTGAAATCGAAAAAACGTGTCAATTAATGGCTGATGAAATTGAGAAGACACGCCGTCGTGTAAATGCACTGGAATACTTAAAAATTCCTCAGCTTAAAGAAACGATTCATTATATTCAAATGAAACTTGAAGAAGATGAACGTGCGAGCATTACACGGATTATGAAAGTCAAAGATATGGGACAATAAAACAAAACGCCACCTCTAATGTTGAGGTGGCGTTGTTTTATGTCTATCTAATCAAGCTCTAGAATATGTTGGACTAAAAAAGTCACGACTGATTGACGGTGTCGTGACTTTCATTGTGATTCATTTTTAATATTTAATAATAGTGACCAACGATAGCATCGACATGTACCTTTTCGCTATCTGATAAAGCAACAAGTGGCAAGCGCACGTGTCCTGGATTTAAACCTTTTTTAGACAACGCGTACTTCACAGCCGTTGGATTTGGCGCACTAAAGAGTGCTTTAATCACAGGCGCAATATCTTGTTGAATCTTAGCGGCGTGTTTGTTGTCGCCTGACTTAAATGATTGAATCATCTGACTCATCTCATTTCCTACCATATGTGATACCACACTAACAATACCGGTGCCACCAAGGGATAAAATCGGTAATAGTAGGTTGTCATCGCCACTGTAGACCGCAAAATCGTCCGGGGTTTCTTTAATAATCTGACTAATTAAATCTAAATCGCCGGTGGCTTCTTTAATGGCCACAATGTTATCAACTTCAGCGAGACGAAGGACTGTGTCTAATTCTAATCTCACAACCGTGCGACCGGGAATATTATAAAGCATGACCGGTACCTTCACGCTCTCAGCGATCGTTTTAAAGTGCTGATACATACCTTCTTGTGACGGTTTATTGTAGTAGGGCGTGACCAACATAACACCATCAACACCAAGCGCTTCTGCTTCTTGTGAAAGAAGAATCGACTGCTTTGTATTGTTTGATCCCGTACCCGCAATGACGGGTACACGGCCGTTAACATACTCAACAACAAATTTGAGGAAACTCAGTTTTTCTTCATGTGATAATGTAGGCGATTCTCCGGTTGTGCCGACCGCTACAATACCTTCCGTACCATTATCTAATAAATAATCAATCAATCGTTTTGTCTCATCATAATTAATTTCATCTTGGTCATTAAAAGGCGTGACCATCGCAGTTAATACGTGATTAAAGTCCATTATTACACCTCATTATAATTATTTTTAAAGGTAAGAAGAGCAAAATCAATTCACGACATAGAAAAAGCAGCTCAGGCTAAGTGAGCTGCATCATGTTTTTGTATCGTTGATGCGTGAGATAGCCCTCCATATAGTATATAACCTATATGACAATGTTGTACCTCTTGAATACAACACCAGCATAATAACCCATAAACAGTTATTATCCTTCGGCACAAGACCCTTTCAGCAAACTTCCTCGAGTGTTTATGACTCTCTGTTTTTTTACTCTTGTCTTATGCAACCTCTATACCCACTTCAATATGTATTGAAGTATATGTGAATGTGGTTTAACTATATCAAAAAATCTGTTCGTTGACAAATGTTTTCCGACATTTCTAATCACACACAACCAATTGTTAACATTGTCAAGCACTATGAAAGTAAGCTAAAATAAAGATAACGATAAGAGAGGGTGAACAGACATGAAACCAGCCATGATGCACTGGCGAAAAAACAATTTAATTAAAGTCGCATTTTTTAATATTATCATTATGTTTGGTTTTTTCGTTCTGTTTAGCTATGCTGCTGCTTTTACCATTGAACGTTTTACCGTTGACTATTATGATGAAATGATGTACTCAGCTAACCAGCGATTTAGCCAGCAGTTTGATCGTGTCTTAACAGAATTAGATGAACTAACTTTCCATGCGGGAAGTCAAGTCAAATTACAAAGCAATAATCAGCCAATCAAACGACAAGCATTAAAAGAATTAATCAACTATTCACCCATGATTGATTATGGTTTTATCGTTGATCAAGATAAGGTCGTACAAGCCTCTGTATTGTATGGTACGGCAAGCGCGTCCGATTACCAATTAGAGTCGATTACTTTTGTTGACGAACCCTCTTTACAAAAAGCTCAAACAATTAGGAAAGAAAACCTGTTAGAATTACTTATTCCACTTAAGGACGAACAACTGCATCTTTTCATTGACTTAAGCGCAAATAATACATTACAGAATTTCTTTCATTCACTATCATTTTCTGAGTCTTTTTATATTGGCATTTTTGATGAAGCCGATGATTTAATCTATAACTATGACTTATTAGCCGACGATGATGAAGCAAATATGTATAAATTTTATCAGGATAGAGATAGCTATTCACTTTTATCGAGTTCAGATGATGCTGTTAATGTGTTACATCATGAAGACTCTCATTTCATGATTGCCACACAACAATTAAGCCGTGAAGGATGGACCTTAGCTTTGTTTGTCCCCGAGGTATTAGCTGAACAGTTTATGGCTAGTATTTTTGACACACTGGTGCCTATATTGATCGTGCTTGCTATTCTATATCTTATGATTATGTTGTATGCCTACTACCGGAGCCAAAAGCCTTATCAAGCTTTAATAGAAGCGATTGATGAATTAAGTGAAGGGGATTATACACACCGGATTCGCTATATCAATCATAATACGCGTATTGGGGCGATTAATCATAAGTTTAATCAGATGGCACACGAACTTGAAAAATCACGACTGACACTACACAAAAATGAACAACTACTGGCTAGTCAAAAAGACTTTTTAGACCGGATTATCAACGTGAGCCCGATGATGATTTATACAATGAACGCCGATGGGATTTACACACTTGTGAACAATCAATATGCCGAGTTATTCGGCTTTACGGCTAAATCAATGCTTGGCCGTCACGCCTTAAATGCCACAAATGATGTGCCAGCCACACACTATCATTTAAAACTGCATCAATCGATTTTGTTATCTCAGGAACCGACAACTTATGAAGATAAACAAACGCTTCCTGATGGCACCATACGTTGGTATCGCGTAACAAAACAACCGATTGAGAGTATCGAGGGTAAAGGGAAAGAAATTCTGATGGTCGCAACCGATATTACTGAAATTAAAGAAAACCAAGCCTTGATTGAACATCAAGCCAATCACGATGAGTTGACCGGTATTGGCAATCGTAAGTATTTTAAAACCATTGTTGATGAAGCCATTGAACAAACGGATCAAGATAATGAAGGATTTGCGGTTATGTTTTTAGATTTAGATCGTTTTAAATATGTGAATGATACGTTTGGTCATGATGCCGGGGACAAATTATTGATTGATGTCGCCAATCGCATCAAAGCGGTCATTAAAGATCGTGACTATGTTTTCCGTTTCGGGGGAGATGAATTTACTGTCTTAACGTATTTCACTGAGAACCGACAAGAGGTAACTGAATTAGCAAAGAAAATCATTCATACACTCACAAAGCCTTACACATTTAATGATCATAGTTTTATCGTTACCGCAAGTATTGGTATAAGTTTGTATCCGAAACATTCCCAGTCGTTGAATGAACTAACGAAATATGCTGACTTAAGTATGTATCAAGCTAAACAGCAAGGGAAAAACACCTTTAGATTTTATACACCAGCGCTTGAAACAGAAGTGTCGCATCACATTCAATTAGAGACGGATCTATTCCAAGCATTAGAACGCAATGAACTCTATGTTGTCTATCAACCGATTGTGGATACCCAAACGAAAGAAATTCATGCCGTTGAAGCTTTGTTGCGTTGGCAGCATAATAAACTAGGGGCGATTGCGCCGAATGTCTTTATTCCAATTGCTGAAGCCAATGGCTTTATGCATCAATTCTCGCAGTTTTTACTAAAAGAGGCGACGGAAACAATCTCATCATACAATAAGCGCCATCAACGATCTATTAAGCTGCATATAAATCTTACTGAAAAAGAATGTCGCGATGTAAAAACGATTGAATCTATTTACAAACAATTTGAAGAAAGTAACGTTAGACTTGACCAATTAGTTATAGAAATCAATGAAAATCTTACTAGAGATAAATGTAAAAACTTAAAAGATAAATTAAAGATCTATCAACAGGCAGATGTTCAAGTAGCCATAGATTCGTTTGGGGATCATTATTTATCATTACGACAACTAAAAACATTACCATTTAAAATAATTAAACTCTCACAAGGCACCCTACATGATGCCCTCAGTGACGAAGAGGGCTTAAGTAGTTACATGCGTCTCGTTAAGCTCGCCAAAGACTTGAACTTAATCATCATACAAGAAGGGGTAGAAACAGCTGAAGAAGTCGCCTTAATCGAATCTATTCAGTTAGATGCTTATCAAGGTTTCTTAATGAGCCAGCCACTAACGAAAGAAGAGTTTGAGCAAGACTATTGACATTCCCACCATAACCGATTAAAATTACTATTAAATATTTTAAATGACTATTCTAAGTATTCTGTCAATTTAAAATAAACAATAGAAAAGGTGGTGTCAAACATGAAAGCAGAAGAAAAAAAACAAGTAAATGTAGGGGATTGGGTTAAATTACAGTCAAACAAAGGTGAGCGTATTCATGGCTTCGTTGAAAAGCAACTAGAAGAAGAGAATCGGGTGCAAATACGTGTGATTGCGAGTGATAACCATCTTTTAAACAATCACAGTATTCAAGTCCACGTCGTAAAACTACAAGTTGAACCAGATAGCAAATACTATACACTTGGTGAATTAGAACAATTAATCGACCTTGCCCTTCAAACAAATGATAAAGCATGGTTTGACGCATTATCCGATCAATACAATTACTTGAAAAAAGAAACAGAAGCAAAACGACACATTGACTATACTCAAGTCAATTAATCGATAAAAGAGCTAACCACACCGATCGGTGTGGTTTTTTCTGTTAAAAAGAGATGAAAAATAAGGTGGTGCCGTATGAAAGGATTGACAAGAGGGTCAAAAATATGTTAAAAAATATATGTTAGCACTTTAAGTCATTGAGTGCTAATACATAAGAAACTAAATTAAAAAGCGAGGGAATCACATATGGCAGTAAGACAATTTGAAGCAGAATCAAAACGATTATTAGACATGATGATTAATTCGATTTACTCAAAACGAGAGGTCTTTTTACGTGAATTAATCTCAAACGCGAGTGATGCGATGGATAAAATGTATTATCGTGCGCTTACCGATGAAGCAATTACGTTTGATCAATCGGATTACTACATTAAGATTGAAACCAATAAGGACAACCGTACATTAACAATCACCGATAACGGAATTGGTATGACAAAAGAAGAATTAGAACAAAACTTAGGAACCATCGCAAAAAGTGGTTCACTGGCATTTAAGAAAGATAATGAAATTAAAGATGGTTTTGATATCATTGGTCAATTCGGTGTTGGCTTTTATGCTGCTTTTATGGTTGCAGATAAAGTGAGTGTGACATCACGCGCCGTAGATTCAGATCAAGCCTACCATTGGTACTCTGAAGGCGCTGAAGGCTTTACCATCGAAGAGGCAACTAAAGATGATGTGGGTACAACGATTACCTTAACGATTAAAGCATCAACAGAAGATGACGATTTTGAACAATTCTTAGATCCACGTCAACTTCAGGATATTGTTAAAACGTATTCAGATTTCATCCGTTACCCAATTAAAATGGACTTAACAGAAGAAAAACTAAAAGAAGGTACAGAAGATGAATACGAGACCATCGTTGAAGAAAAGACCGTCAACAGTATGGTACCCATCTGGAAGAAAAATAAAGCGGAATTAACCGATGATGATTATAAAAATTTCTATCAAGAAAAACATTACGGTTATGACGAACCATTAACACATGTCCACGTAAGTGTGGATGGTAACATTCGTTATCAAGCGATTCTTTATATCCCTGAATCAGCGCCATATAACTATTACTCACAAGAGTTTGAAAAAGGCTTAGAGTTATACTCAAATGGGGTCTTAATTAAAAATAAAGCGCCCGAACTGTTACCTGATTACTTTAGCTTTGTGAAAGGTTTGGTCGATTCAGAAGACTTATCGCTGAATATTTCACGTGAGATGTTGCAACATGACCGTCAGTTGAAACTGATTGAGAAAAACTTAGTCAAGAAGATTAAACAAGAGCTGAAGAAACTGTTAATGAATGACCGTGAGAAATATGAAACATTCTATAACGCGTTTGGCCGTCAATTAAAATATGGTGTCTATAGTGACTTTGGTCAAAATAAAGATACCTTAAAAGATTTACTTCTGTTCTACTCATCAACTGAGGAAAAATTGGTTACGTTAAGTGAATATGTTGAACGTATGAAAGAAGATCAAAAGTACATTTATTACGCGACAGGTGAATCACATGCGCGAATTGAGCGGTTACCGCAAACAGAAATCGTCCAAGATAAAGGTTATGAAATTCTTTACTTCACCGATGATATTGATGAATTTGCGATTAAGATGCTCATGAACTACGATGAAAAAGAATTTAAATCAGTCTCAAGTGGTGATTTAGGTTTTGAGGACGATCAGACAGAAGAGAAAACCGCAACTAAAGAAGATCAAGCCATCTTTGATCAAATGAAAGAGATTCTTAAAGGTAAAGTATCAGATGTTCGTCTATCTAAACGCTTAAAAACACACCCTGTCTGCTTATCTAACGAAGGTGATATCTCGATTGAGATGGAAAAAGTGTTAAGTATGATGCCTGAGAATCAAGGGGTAAAAGCTGAAAAAGTATTAGAAATCAATACAGATCACGACATCTTTAAGTCACTCAAACAAGCGTCTCATTCTAACGAAGATATGATGGAAACCTACACAAATGTCCTATACAACCAAGCGTTACTGATTGAAGGGTTACCAGTAGAAGACCCTGTCAGCTATGCCAATGATGTTTGGAAAGTTATGAAGTAACACTTGACTTCGTTACTCAATATGTTACAGTAACAGTATCAAAATACAATCAAATGAAACACCACTAGGGGAGTCACTGATCTGTGACTGAGATTGGCAACGAATGCCTTGACCCTTTGAACCTGATCTAGTTGATGCTAGCGGAGGGAAGTGGGACGAGACTTGACTTTCTTTTTTCAATGATCGACACCACTTGCTTATTTAGCGGTGGTGTTTTTATTTGAAAAAAGGAGATAATTTTATGAGATTTACAGACAAATTAAGACAAAAGGCCGATCCTATTTGGGAAGCGAGTTTTAATCATCCCTTTGTTCAGGGGCTGGGCGATTCCACCTTGCCACTCGACCGGTTTCGCTACTACGTCCTGCAAGATGCATATTATTTAAGTCACTTTGCAAAGACGCAAGCATTAGCTGCCGCAAAAGCAGATTCATTAGAAGTAACGAACAGTATGGCTAAACACGTTCAAGGCACCTATGAAGCAGAACTGGATCTTCACCGGACCTTTATGAAACAATTAAATATTTCAGAACAAGATCAGGATACCTTTGAGCCGGCACCAACTACTTATGCCTATACCTCACATATGTATCGAGCCAGTCAATTTGGCCAACTAGGGGACATTATTGCGGCGATTTTACCTTGTTACTGGTTATATGCTGAAATCGGCGAACAGTTAAAAGACAAAACGCCAAAAGAACCCGTCTATCAAACGTGGATCCAGGCCTATCATTCCGATTGGTTTATGACACTTGTGAAAGAACAAATCGACCGGTTAGACAAGCTGGCAGAAACTGCATCAGAAACAGAAAAAGAACGTTGGACGGATCTGTTTTTAAAGAGCAGTCAATATGAATATCTCTTCTGGGAGATGGCGTACACATTAGAGAAATGGCCGATGGAAGCATATAGTAAAGTATTCATTACGAATTAGAAAAATTAAGAGCATTACAATGCAAGAGCTGAAGAATCTGATAGATGAAAGAATGACTAGAAATTCGGCATATTTTAAAGTAAACCAAATTCTAACATCTCATTAAGCATTAGCGTAAAAAGTCGTTGACTATATTTATGGATTAAGTATATGTCATGAATAGGGAACAAAAACTCTTTTGATTTTTAGCGAGAAGGTGCCTGCACCTTCTCGTATTTTTTTATGATTATTTAGCTCTGTAGCATTTGCGCTCAGAGCTTTTTTATGTCTTAAATACTTATACATTTGAATTTACAATTCAAGCTTTTACATTCTAGTAAATACTTTGACATTCGACGATGAAAAAGATGTAACATCTGGTACAATCCTTCAACAGTCATTATAGACTAAAACTCGCTAAACTTTGATCAACGATATCTTGGTTGATCCCGATGTATCGCAATGTAATGTCAGGTGAGGCATGATTAAAAATGTCTTGTAAGAGTGCGACGTTTTTATTAATCGTATAATGCCAAAAGCCAAACGTCTTGCGCATACTGTGTGTACCAAAGTTAGTAATCCCGACACGTCTGGCGGCTTTATTTAACACTTTATAGGCTTGTACCCGCTGGATCGGTAACCCGGTCTTATATGATGAAAATAAATAGTCTTCATCATCCATATGGATAGTATAGTGATCAATCTGTTGGCGCAGTTCAAAATTAATTAAAAAGCGTTTCGCTTTATTCGTTTTCTTTTCTTTTAACACAATATGTGTTTGCCCGCGAACATCTCGTACTTGAAGGGGTAATAAATCACTAATCCGAAGACCAGTGTTAATACCCATCACAAATAAAAAGTAATTTCTATCAGATTCCCGTTTTAATTCATCTTTCATCGCTTGAATCAATAATTTATCGCGAATGGGTTCAACTGTCTGCATGCCCCGGCTAAGTAGGGCGTGATAATCAGATACAATCGATTCTTGACGTTCTGGCTGTTTTATTTTTGATTGATTTAATTGTTTGATTTTTTCTTTCAATCGGTACTCACCGAATTTTTCTAGTAAGTATTGATATTCTCCCGTCGTTAAGTAGACGAAAGGAGCCACTTGTTTTTTCTCCATTTTCTGTCACAACCTTTCAATTTAACCATCTCATTCACATATCAATTATTTCGCATTAAACGATCAATGATACGAGAAATCACATTTCATTCGCTTAAAACAGCCTCTGACAACAACCTAAAAAAAGGGAAGTGATTGTGTTTAGATCGACATGTTCGCACATAGACGCAACCCTGGAAAAACAACAATTAAACGAGCTATGCATTAACTCATCCATTTATAAAAGACATATCCAGAAAAAATATTTCAAAAATATGTAGGAACGTAAATCATGTATATGTTTCCTAACATAATTAAACAAATAAAAATGTGATCTCTCAACCTATATTTTATCACGTTTTCATATATTTTCACAATGAAACATAATATCTATTATGTTTCATTAGAAACATGATTTAATATTTAGAAAATAACGTGAATGGTCAATTGTCTTGACCGAAGAGGGGAGATTTGCTAAATTTAAAAAGCAGGAAAGAAGGAGGACGCCTTATGTTAAAAAAATACAGTTCAATTGTGGTTGGTTCAGTAATTATTGCTTTAGCCTTTAATTTATTTCTGATCCCTTCCGGTGTCCTAAGCGCAGGAGTTAGTGGACTGGCGATTTTAGTCAGCCTGATTAGCCCGTTTGACACAAGTTTACTTAATATTGTTTTCAACATTCCTATTTTTATTATTGGTTACATCTTTTTAGGGAAGAACGTGACATTAAACACCTTTTTAGTTGTGGTCGCACTCTCATTCTTCTTATATGTTGTTCCGATTTACGACTTAGCCGAAGACTTATTGCTTGGTAGCATCTTTGGTGGTGTCATTACTGGTTTAGGGATTGGCATTATCCTTAAATTCTCTGGTTCAAGTGGTGGCTTTGATATTATTGCGATGATTGTTACCCGCGTCAGTAATATGAGTGTGGGCTTACTATTAACCGCGATGAACGGTGTGATCGTTTTAATATCCGGCCTTGTCTTTGACTGGAATATCGCCCTTTATACGATGCTAAACATCTATATAACGGGACGGGTGATTGATACGATTCATACGAATCATATTAAGTTAACGATGCAGATTGTGACAACCGAAGGAGAGGCCATTCGAAAAGAATTACTCGATTCAATCTACCGTGGCATCACGATGTCTAAAGGGCAGGGTGGCTATACATTAGAGGAGAAGGATTTATTGATGATGGTCGTTACCCGTTATGAAACGAAAACGATTAAAGACATTGTCAGGAAACACGATCCAAAAGCCTTCATTAATATTTTTGAAACCGTTGAGATTGACGGGGAGTTTGCGAAAAACTAAAACAAGCCAGCGGCATAAATAAATGCCACTGGCTTGTTTTAATTAGGGAATGATTTTCATTTCTCAATGTTGTTTTCTCACGACTGATACTTAAGCAATACTTAACACAAACGCCTCAAAAATAAAACCAAAGAGAATAATTGCCGCACTGATTGAAACATGCGCACGTTTTTCATTGATGCCTGTCTTTTCTAACATATAGATAATGATTCCAACAATCGTGAGATAGCTCGCACTTCTTTCAACATATGAAGCATTCGCAAGTAAAGTGGCAGACAATCCGTCAAACAGTCCGGCTACTATACCAAAAACAGCTAACATGAGTGGAAGACGTAGTTTCCAGTACATTTAACTCACCCTCTCTCTACAATCCACGCTATTAAAGGTAATAAATTTCAACTGATTTCTAATTTACCTCTTATTAACCTGTATTTTACTCTTAACTATTTAACATTTACTGTTGGTCTCTTTTGAACTCTTCCATTTTATCACGCACCCATTCGGACCTCGAGCTCCAATTCCAAGCACCTAATATGAGAAGGATGATTATGATGATGACTCGGATGACTATCATAAGAAACGCTCCTTAATAAGACTTATAAGCAATGTGCCGCTAATAGACGTTGAATTTTAGCGATACTGTCATCTTTTCTAAATTGTAAATCAAACAGAGGAGCCTGTGCACTAGAAATCCAGATTTTAAGTTCCGCATCAAGATCAAAAGTACCGGCTGTCTCAACACTAAAATGAGAAATCGAGCGATAAGGGACTGAGTGAAAATCCGTTTTCTTACCCGTAACGCCTTGCTTATCAACCATAATTAAACGCTTATTCGTAAATACCATTAAATCACGGATTAACTTAAATCCCGCTTCGATTGTTTCACCCTCAGTCAATAAATGTCCAATCGCTTTTTCAATATCATTACTTGTCGCATCGGTCGCATTACCCATCAAACCATCAAATATACCCATCACTATCACTCCATTTCATCTTTTTCATTTTAATCGTACCATAAGGGTCATTACTTGTAAATTATTAGATGAATATTCCATCTGGTTGTAAATGTAATATAAAATAACTTCTTGATCAGCTTCTATTTCTATGATTTTAAATTAGGGCAGGAACCAATAAGCGATACTTTATTTCATTATATACATGATTTTACTTCCATTTCATTTACTATTTTACAAAAAACACGTATAATTATATGTAAATGCATCGCGTTCATAACAGGTTGGTAACTAAACTCTTAACCAATGATTCAAGCAAAAAACGCAAGGAGTGATTCCAATTGAAAAACAACAAGCAATTCCTTTTCTCGTATCATATGTTTATTTATCCAATATATGCAGCAGGTATTTGTCTCATGATTTATCCTGTAGTACCAAGCTTTCAACTACAAGAAATTATTCTGTTTCCAGTTCTTATCTCGTACTATCTGACTCCGATTCTTTTCTTCATCATGCTATATGAGAATAAGAAATTCTACGGTCAGCGAACATTCTCTAAGAGCCAATTAACACAGGTGATTATTGCTATAGCGGTGTATTCTTCAATTATTATAACGCCACTATTTTATAATTGAAATCTAATAAATGTTTAAATTATACCATCAGATTTTATGAGATAAAACTGATACCTTATCTAGCCTCATGATCAGCGCTGCATACTTAAAATATCAATTTCCATAATTAGTCTAGCAAGTCTAATAGAACTCAACTAAACTACCTGGTTAAGTGCAACCTATCCATATTAGGTAATAATTAAATCTTAAAAGGAAGAGAGATGATGATAATGATCAAAACGGTTATGTCTACTGTAACTGTTACGATGCTAGTATTCATATTATTTGGGTGTTCTAGTGATAAAGAAGTGGAAACGAATGAACAAATTCATGTTGAAAATAAAAATAATATTGACGAGTTGAAAAATGATATTAGTGAAATTACAAAACTAAACGAAGAGTTACGAGAAGATTTAGATCAGCAATCGAAAGAATTAGATCAACAACAAAAATTAATAAAACTTTTACCTCAATCATGGGCAACAGCTGAACAATTTCTTAATGCCTATATTGAGCTTGATTATGACACTATGGATGAATTATTAACAAATAACTATTCAATTGAACAAGAGGGTATAATCTTGACCGATAATTCGACTAAAACACCTTATCTCGCTTTGCAGAGCAAAAGCATATCGTATATTCTAAATAACTTCGAGTTAAATTCTGACCTTTCAAGTGATAAGATATTAATGAACGTATCATTCTATGTTGACACTGAGGATAATCCCTCTTCAGGAAGTATTGTATTTATGAATTTAACTCTAGAAAAAATCGAAGAATTTTGGAGAATAACCAATATTGATTTATAAATGATTAATAAATGACGGCTCTCTTACAAACGCACCAATATTAGTTGTGTAATTTCCACGACGGTGGATTTACACTACATTTCAATTTAAAGTAGGCAGTGAAGATGAGGACGTCAACACGATAAGACCTTTGAGTCTGTATTGCAAACTTGGATAGGTTACAATAAACAAGACAGGATACTTTAACCACACACTTTATTTCAATGCTACTATCCTATTTGCCAAGCTATTTACCATTAGTTGAGCAGGGCTTTTATATCGAGCGGCTGTTGTTCGGCAGAGTCAGCCTGTATTAGGCTGGTTCTCCGACGCATGAACCATGCCCGCAGGGGCTCGATGCCAAGCCACGTTAATTTCCTAGAGATGTAAAGGAAAAAGTGTTTTTTAATGCACTGTTAAATACCTTGGCAGTAGTCACTTATCCAACTACCGAAAAAAATCAAGAAGTATATCTAAAAGTCGCTAACTATTTGTATAACTATCATAAAAAGAATCAAAATATTTTAAACTGGAGTAAAAACGCATCTGCAGTTTATTTAAAACTTGTTCTAATTCTTCTTTTGAATAAGAAGCTGTCAGTTCTGCTTTTTGTATAGAACTCTCCATTTCTATTAATGATTCTACTAGCAATTGTAAATAGTTTTTCGTATTTTCGTCATAATTTTCACTAAAGGTTAGATCCAGCAATATTTTTCTAGTTTCTATAACATCTGATTTAATTGAACTGAATTTTTCATTAGTAAACACAACTGAGTCCCCACTGATTAAAAAATCTTGGTGATAAACATCTAGCAAACCTTGTTGCATCCTGTTAATCGTTAAATCATTTGTTTCACTTTTTTCATAACTGCTTTTTAAGTCATTTAATTTAGATTCATATTGAGCAACCACCGTAGATTCAGGTGTGTACATATATTGTTTATTTATACTAAGAAACGATAATGGATAGTAATGTGAGAATAAAAAAAGCACGCAGGATATTATAATTACTGGAGTGATTATCAATAATAAGTGCTTTTTTCTGAATATATTCATTGGAACTTCCTCCCTGTATAAAATAAGTTATTCTTGAAATCCCTCCGTGTTCCTCTGTTTTTCTAAGTACTGTGATATCAAAACACAGATGAGTAAAACATAATTATTTCATGAAATTGAATATTAGAACATGAGGCTCGGTTGAAATAAACATTAACGTTTAAAATTTATTCCATTAGATGACACTTACTACCATAACATAGGAAGGGAGGATTTGCACTTTTTAGGTCATTGATTCCTTCCTATTTAGTTTCTTAAGTAAATCTGTTATTCTTGTTCGGGTATGCGGTTATCGTTTTCTTTGAATAATCCTGTCTCTTTATGTTGATGAATCCACCTGCCAAAAGTGGATGGTATTAATTCGTATTCTTCAAATGATTTTATTTCTGGTTTTTTGTAACTACTAAAATAAAGTATACAGATTCCGTCAGATAAAATGAACACTTGCGTAACGAAACGAAATAAGGCTATAGTAATGAAGGAACGAAAAGAAGGGGAGTAGAGATGCTTTATGTTTTATTTATTGCTAGCCATTATTTGTAGTGCATCCATTGCACTGATCTTTAAGTACACAGAAACAAGAAAGACGAATCGTTATGTTATTACAAGCGCTAATTATTTTATTGCTTTTACGACAAGCATTGTCATGATTGTGACAAAGGGCTTGATGACCGATTTTTCACTTGATGTTAATTTCCTCAGTGAGTTTAGCACTGTTTTAAACTCAGATCACGCCTTGTTGTCACCAGCTTCAAGTATCCTTTGGGCACTGATGATTGGATCTGTCGCGGGCATATTTTTCTTTTTATCTTTCATTTATTATCAAAAAAGCGTACGAGAAAATGGGGTAGGATTATCTGGCACGATTGCTAAATTAGGTATTCTAATTCCAATGATTTTCTCTATCATTATCTGGCAAGAGTTACCGACCATGATTCAATGGATCGGGATTGTTCTAGCACTTATATCTATTCTAATCGTAAACTTGTCACCCGAATCACTTGAGCGCTTTGATTTAAAACCAACATTGCTGTTGTTGTTTGTTTTTGGCGGGATTGCGGAGTTCTCGAATAAAATCTATCAAAAGTACGCGTTAAATGATTATAAGGATGTCTTTCTATTCGCGGTATTTTTTATCGCGTTTATCATCAGCGCCACCTACGCTTATAAAAAGCAGGGCGACGTAAGAAAAAGCGATATTATAACAGGTTTCTTAGTTGGTATTCCAAACCTGTTTTCATCATACTTTTTAATTCTTGCCTTGGATACATTGAAAACATCGGTTGTCTTTCCAATATACAGCGCCGGCAGTATCGTATTGATTACGATTGGTGGGTTTGTGTTATTCAATGAAACCATTAAACGGAAAAATAAAGTCGCGATTGCTTTAACCATCATAGCGTTAATTTTAATCAACCTATAATACACACACCGAAGACCTAACATGATTATTTTGTTAGGTTTTTTGTTATAACGTATATTTTTTGTCAGTTATTTGCTATGATTACAATAAGACAAAAACATCCAATTTAATCTTTCATATGTACGCTATATTTGTTTAATTAACTGATTAAGAGGAAGGGGAGAGATGAATCAACACGATCTCTTTATCGCTGTTTATATGGTTTTACTATTAATGATTTTTATGATTGTTTGGCGCTTTACACTAGCATTTTTCAAGAAGACAGGTCCTTATACCAGTTATATTATTCAAGCCGCTTTCATTCAACTCATCTTGCAGCTTATTGTCATCATCAACTGGTTTTTCTATTACATGCACATCAACGCTATTCTTTTTATCGGTGGTATTATCTCAGGATCTCTTATCTGTCTTTCTACTGAAATAACACTCATAATATTACTGCTTATAAAAAGAAAGCAGCTTATATCGCCTTAGCTCTACAAGGTCTCTTTACATCTAACATTTGAAAGGTGTGTGCATCATTTGGAAAACAAATCAACGTTGATCAATTTAAAGCTTACTCTTGTTCTTTTCACTTTAAGCGTTTTGTCGTTAGGAACTGCTTCATTCTCGAAATCATTTCATGATTTCTCGTTAGATTATTTGAAATTACATCCACTCATATTGGTCATCTCTTTATCAGTTTTGACCTTTTTTCTATCAATAGTTGCCATTTTCAAATCTAAGACGAAGAGAGGCGTCATCGTTCATCTATTCATTATCGTTGGAAGCTTGTGTATCCTCATGTTGTCTAGTTCCATTTTCTTATTTGGTCATGCGATTGATTCTTTGTAATTCGGTACTACACAACGTTTAATTAAAAGAATATTCTCATTTTACTTGAATTAAAAAATCACATTATATATACTAGTTATTAGAATTAATTCTTTTTTTTGTAAATATAAATAAAGGATGATTAGATGAATGTTTTTCGTGTTAAGTATTTCCCGACTTATTTTGCCTCAAGAAGCTTTGCCAACCTGAGTGACAGTATTTATTCCATCGCTATACTCTGGTTGATTCAAACATCAACACTAGACGTGTCTGTAAACGGCTTTGTTTATGCCGCAATCAGTTCAGCTGCTTTATGCAGTATTTTCTTTGGACCAATTGTTGATCGTTATGCGGCTGCGACACTTGCTGGTTTAGCTTTACTATTTCAAGCGATGATTGTATTAGTAATTCCCTTTATTTTTTCTACCGACCTTTTTATTGTTGGAGTTATTATTGGTCTAGTTTTTATCGCGTCTTTATTTTCCGCTCTTTATTATCCGGCAAATAATAAGTTGCTAACGCTGTTAATAGATGAGCCGGACCAGCTTCAATCAGCTAATGCGGCGATTGGTTCATCTGATCAAGTCATCAACTTAATCGGCTACTTGGCTGGTGGGGCATTAATTGGATGGTTAGGTATTCAAAATGCCTATCTGTTATCAGCTGCTTTATTTTTACTCGCCGGTGTGAGCTTTCTTGGTCTATTAACTAGAAAGACAGCTCAACAGAAAACAAACTCTCCATCATCTGCACGTCAGTCATCACTAAAAGAACGCTTTAGTTTATATCTATCTGATATTAAAGCAGGCTTTTCATTCATTAATAAAAGTCGCTATTTAAAAATCATCCTACCGTCAACGATCATTTCAGGAGCGATAATTGCCCTATTAATTATTATTTTACCGATGATGGGTGAACAGTATGGTTCTGCGATTTACTACAGCGGCCTTTACGTTGCCTTTTTCATTGGGTTCTTTATCGGTGCGATTCTATCAAATACTTTAAAAGCAAAGGGCTTATATGTCGCCATTGCCTGGCTCGGTAACGGTTTAGCACTCGTGTTATTTGGTTTAGCATCTAATTGGTGGGTGACCGCTTCATCTTTACTCTTATTCGGTGCCTGTTCTGGGGTGATGAATGTGATTCAAATGTCGTTAATTCAAATCATGACACCCACTCATCTCATGGGTAGAGTCATGGCTACGTTAAGCACCGTCAACAATATCGCAACACCCATAGGGAGTTTGATCGGTGGGTTATTACTTTTAACGTTTGATGTTCAGTCAATTATTATCACAAGTGCGATTATCTTTATCATATTAAGCGGTTATCTCTTGTCACAATCACATTTTACCCGGTTTAATATCGATGATGCGAAACAGTTTAAAGCCAGCTTTGAATCTTGAGTTATCAATAAATAATCAGTAAAAAACGAAGGATATGAAAAGTGTGTAGTAAAATAGAAAAGGTATTATCAGCAAACTATGTAACAATTGAAGAAGAGGAAATGATTACTTATATAGTGAATGAGTGGTAGACTTATTCTGGTTTTAGAGATTGCTGAGAATTTAGCAATATGCCGGCCAGTTTAACAGGGGCAACTATTTCAGCCGGAAAATTAACTGTAGCTGATGGTACTTTAGCTTCAACAGGAGTGGGTGGCGTTGAAACATTACTATACCTATCCAAAGTATCATTCATAAGTAAATCTATGCATGCAAGTTCTATAGTGGCTTCTATCATCTGATTAACGGATTCGATTACATACGAGGAGGGCAATTGATAATAAGATATCAGCAATAGCCCGAGTGACAAAACTTAAAAACGAGAATGTCATGTTGACATAACAAGATATTTTTATGGGAGGTGTTTCTTATGCAAAATCGAAGTACAAAAATATTGCTCATTTTTTGTATTCTTTTTTTCATGACAACTGTTATACTAGGAATTCGAACCTTTAATGATGTGCGATCCACAGGTGAACAGTATAATTCAAACGTTAATGATTTATTATTTAAGCTTGAGGAGATTGAATACATGTTAGAGTCTATGATAACAACTTCAACAATCGATAATGCTCAATTAAACCATTTTTCAAGTGAAATGTCCATCTATCTAAGTCATGTTGAACTTGGGGAAATACGAGAAGAAAACGTACAACTTTTTTCTACTTTCAATTCCGCTAGTAATTATGCAGTAAAAACTCAAAAAATTGAAGATGTAAAAACAGTCCTTCAAATCGCTAGTGAATTGAAAGAAAATGTACAGACAATTAAAAACCAAGTTAAATCAAACTCTCACATCGAATGGTATTTAACTATTAACTAATAAGGGTGTCACAATCACACTTTACTCGGTTTAACGCCGATGATGCCAAACAGTTTAAAACGAACTTCGAATCTTGAATCAGCAACAATTTAATAAAAGAAGGATCAGAGAGGAAGACGGGTTAATGCAGGAATCAGGTATGTCAAAGCAGAAAGCAGACTTAAAAGATGGTTTATTTACTATTGTCATGCGCACATTATTTATGGTTCTGTTATCGATATTCTTATATTTAGTATACGCATCGTTTAATGATCCGATTGAAGTGCTTTATATCAATTCATTTGTCTTTATTATCGTGACGATTTTAGTAATAGGACTAATCCTATTCATCATTACCAAAATAACCAAAGTTTTAGAAGCACAACGGTTTGGACTTTTGGTCATGTCTTTAATCAATATTGCTCTTATATTCTTTTTCATCTATCAACTATTTGCCCCTTACTTTTATTCATCAGAAACTCTAGAACAAACAGGGGTTGAAGCGATTAAAACTTACTACCAATTATCTGATGATACTTTATCGGAACATAAACGTGAAGAACTTGTAACATCAGCTGTTTCAAATAGTCTTGCGACTTCGATGTTGATAACAGAAAGCTATCCCAAAACTAAACTTCAAGAGATTGACATTCAAACGTTAGACCGTGAGTTTCACCTATACGATCTAACCGTTTCAATTGAAACTGAAGAGAATTCGTCAACTAAGAACCAGCTGTATCAATTTGAATTTACAAGTGAGCGAGGTCAATTCAAAATCAATGGCATAATGGCTTTAGATAACAACTAAATTTGTAGCACTTTTGAAAATAATCTGACACGAGTAATGATTCTACTAAGGCTAATACGAACATTTTAGAAATGTTAATTGAGCGAGATACGCCTATACACCAACCTGATCCGAAAAGTAGCATAGCAACAAGTAACATAAGCCAGGAGGTTTAAGAAGATGAAACAAACAGGGACCCTATACTTTTTCTGTGGGAAAATGGGGGCAGGAAAATCAACTAAATCAAAACAAATAGCAATAGATAAACATGCCGTACTGTTATCTGAGGATGAATGGCTTTCTGCTCTTTATCCCAATCAAATCAACTCATTTGAAGACTTCCTGAAATTTTCGGCGCAAATCAAACCCTTGGTGAGAAAGCACGTCCAGAATATATTAAGTGTCGGCACAAATGTAGTCATGGATTTTCCCGCTAACACTAAAAAGCAGCGTAAGTGGTTTTTAGATTTGGTATTCGCTGTTAAGGCCAGTCATCAATTGATTTATCTGAATCTTACTAATGAGCAATGCTTATGTCAATTGACCCAAAGGCGTAACGAACAACCTGAAAGAGCAGATTTTGATACAGAAGCAATGTTTACTTATGTAACCAATTTTTTTGAACCACCAGAAGCATCAGAGGGATTAAATATTTTAGAACTTAACGGAAGAGAGTAACGCAATATTAAAAAAACTATATTATTATGAGAAAGATGAAAGGGTGGTTTCGCTTGAATCTCAAATTAACCGGATTTAACGTCTTAACATTAGGTGTGATTGCTTTAATTAGTCCGATTTACATCTTATTACAAAAGTTTTCTTCACTGGTAGAATTATTGTTTTATATTGTCCTTATTGCTTTTTATAGCTATACCATTAAACAAGCAAACATGATTATTACAAAAGCGCGAGAGAAACATGATATAGAACGTGCCGTCTCTGCGAAAATCTGTGTATGGGCAGCTTCAATATTCCTTATGTTTACCTTTTTGTCTAACTGGGTTTTCTAGCCTTCGACACACTAAAATAATCAATTCACCGGAACAACAGACTTGTCACATGATTTGTTAAACATTCATTTTAAAAGTTAAAAGCCCAGACTTAAGAAATAGGTCTGGTTTTT
This sequence comes from Bacillota bacterium, assembly GCA_051746745.1. Classification (GTDB taxonomy): domain Bacteria; phylum Bacillota; class Bacilli; order Bacillales; family Amphibacillaceae; genus Halolactibacillus. The sequence goes on from JBNJFJ010000010.1 coordinate 38,814, forward strand.
TCGTCTTCATATATACTTATTTTTTAACTTCATAATGTAATTCCACAAACTGATTAAAGTTTCTAACTCCCTTTAAATCAAGATCAACCGATACATCTTGCTTTTTAAACAAAGGAATACCCTTGCCCAATAATGTTGGGGCAATAGTCATAATGATCTCATCTATCAACGCTCCCTGTAAAAAGGATTGAACTAAGTCACCACCACCAACGAGCCAAATGTTTTGACCGTCTTTAGTTTTCAACTGACGCATGAAAGATTCTATGTCTTTATTCACAAAGCTGACATCATCCGTATCTTTAACTGCGGACCTAGTAAAGACAAACGTCGCTTTTCCCATGTAGGGAAACTGCTCTAAATCTTGGCGCATCACCCAATCGTATGTTTTCTTTCCCATCAATACGGTGTCGACAGTGTCATAAAACTCGGAGAAACCATTATCACCTTCGCCCTCAACACGCATAAGCCAGTCGAGCGATTCCTCTTCGGTGGCAATATAACCATCGAGACTGGATGCGATAAATAGAACAACCTTGCGTTTGACTGGCATATTAACACCCCTTTTCTAAAGTTAAAACCAGCACGGACAACTCATCGAGATATCCCTACTGGTTTTTAATGACTTATAATTTCTTCACAATCGAAGACTTTAAATAAATGCTACCGAATTTATCGACTTTGCCGTCAATATCATGACCATTGTGTGGCTCATCCAAGATGCGGATACCTTTCGCTTTTGTGCCGCGTTTAATCGTATCTTTACCTAACTTCACATCGGTAATAAGGGTGACATCATCCCCGGTTGAAAGGACATTACCGACGGCATCTTTAATTTCTTCCTCTTTTAGAGACTCATCGGTCCAGACGTGACCACATTCTGGACAATTATAAGCTACACCATCATCATAACCATACTCACTACCACAACTTGGACATTTGTGCATAAATACCCCACCTATCTATTATTATAGCGTTATTATACACGTAAACAGGCAATTGGACAATGTGGCACTATGTGCCTCATCTTCGAACGAATGACTTGCATGACTTTCAAGCGCGTCGTATAGTAGAAGAAAAAGAAAACAAAGGGGAGAAGCAGTATGGAAAAACACGTCGATGATGAGGTTCTTATTCAAATCATCAAAACCCAGCACAGCATTCTTAATTTACTTAATCATACGTTAAATGATACCGTCACACACCAGAAATCACTGCCAAAACAAGAACAAAATTCTGATCTGATTAACTTAGCCGAACAAACCCGACGGGTGATTGCCCGAAAACCAAAACTAAAAGCGGCCTATAAAAAGTTAAAAGACGACCCACGCTTTGACTTTGATGGCTACTTAGAGTAGATGAAAGTAGAGATGAGCGTGATACAATCGATTACCTCCATTCAGTCGTTATCAGAAGTGATTATCGTCCAACTATATGACCTTCAACAACAAAGCTACGCGGTCGAACAACAATTACTCGGTATCGACTCGTTTCTACCATTGTTAGAAACAAAACAAGACTTAGCTGAATCGGATGATGCATGCCTCATCCGATTTGAAGCGGAAAAAATACTCGGTTTTTTACAATATGTTGTGACAGATGACCAACTAGTGATTAATAAATTAGTCGTTCATCCAGCTTATTTTAGACAAGGCGTCGGGCGTGACTTACTTCAATCCCTGATCAAACAAAAGGGGGACCGGTCGATCCAAGTCGAAACAGCACAAAAGAATACCCCGGCAATTACACTCTATGAAAAACTTGGCTTTAGCCAAACGACACAATTTTATGCTCAAGAAGGTATTAGGATTGTTCGACTCGAACGAACATAAGTATCGACAGATCATTTAAAGGGAGATTACATAACGATGCAGGTACTTTTAGATTTATTTATAACCTTTGCGAAAATCGGGGCGATAACGTTTGGTGGCGGTTATGCGATGCTACCGATTTTACAACGCGAAGTCGTTGAAAAGAAACGGTGGGTGACAAATGAAGATGTGATGGATTACTACGCCATTGGTCAAACAACACCCGGCATTATTGCGATCAACACCGCTACCTTTATTGGCCAAAAAACAAAAGGTACACTAGGAGGCGTAGCGGCAACACTCGGTGTCGTTTTCCCGTCGCTGATTATTATTAGTATCATCGCTTATTTTTTAAATGCGGTGAGCGATTCTGAATTATTAAGTTCAGCTTTTAGCGGAATCAGAGTGAGCGTGTATATTTTGATTTTACAAGCCGTCTTAAAACTATGGAAAAAGGCCGTGATTGATAAAGTAGGGTTGATCATCTTTACGGTCGTCTTTTTACTGGCCGTGTTAACGTCTTATTCACCGGTTTACTTTGTCGTCTTTGCCGGTGTTGTTGGTATGATAAGTTTCCGCTTCTTAAATAAGGCGGTGAAATAATGTTACTGACCTTATACATTGAATTTTTTAAAACCGGTCTGTTTGCGGTAGGTGGGGGTCTCGCGACGTTACCGTTTTTGTATGACTTATCTGATCGCTACGGCTGGTTTAGTTATGAACAACTCGCTGATATGATTGCGGTCTCCGAATCAACACCTGGGGCGATCGGGGTCAATATGGCGACCTATGCAGGCTTTTCTACCGCCGGTGTACCGGGTGCGATTATGGCCACGCTTGGTCTTGTAAGCCCGTCCATTATCATCATCATTATTCTCGCCCATGTACTCGAACGCTTTAAGCAATCCACTCTCGTTCAAGGGGCGTTTTACGGCTTAAGACCTGCTTCAACCGCTCTGATTGCGGCCGCTGGTTTTAATTTTATGTTTCATGACCTTATCAATACTTCCGTTTATAACGGGCTACAATCACTTAATGACGTCATTAATATCAAAGCGTTGATTTTTAGTATAGTGTTATACGTCATCATGCAGCACCGTTTATTTAACCATTTGCATCCGGTCGTCTTTATCGCCTTTAGTGCCATCATCGGCATTCTATTTTCATTCTAATATGATAGAAAAGTGCACTTATTCTCCAATTGGAATAGGTGTTTTTTCTTTTCCAATCGTCTTGGTCAACACATATTGACTGAAGCATTGGACCGAGTGAAAATTCGTCCCAAAGTCACTGTTACACATGATTTTTTTCGGGAATAGTATACTATACTACGTTTTATAAGAAAGGATGATTTTGATAATGAAGCGGTTGTTATTTATATTACTCGCAAGTCTTCTCATGTTGTTTGCTTGTAACAGCGAGGATACAACAGATGAAGATCAAGTGGGAACTGAAGACCCGCCAGTAGAAACACCAGATGAGGACTCAGATGAGCCAGCTGACGATGGTGATGATGACAGTGACCCATCAGATGAAGGAGAAGATGATCAAGGCGAAGATGACAGTTCGGCGTTACCAGAGCTACCCGAAACAAAAACAGAAACGATGATGATTGAAGGCATGGAAGAGGAAATGACACTTAACCTCCTTCAAGATGAAGAGGCTGATTTCTCTGTCTACATCCCTGATGATATGCAAGGGACGTTTAACGACGGTGACTTAGATGTCTACACGAATTTCGGAGGCACTTTAAATGAAGATGCACGGTTGTTCATCTACGAAGAAACGGAAGCAGATGTGCTAGCCACACTCGAAAGTAATGGCTTTACAACAGAAGCGATCGATACGATGGCTTTTGACTTTACCGATACCGAACAAACGCTTGTAAAAGATGGTTTCAGTGGTCGGATTGGTAGTTTTACACACCAAGACGAGCAGTTTACCATTGGTTATTACTATCCATCAGAGTTTGGTGATGGGTTTAGTGCCCGCTTACCACTCATTGTGGATTCACTGGTGTGGCATGAGAAGTAATATGCGTATATTTAATATGGAGGATTTGCTTTTATAAGCAAATCTTCTTTTTTTGACTATCGTTGTAAATAATAGTCATGTCAATTATAATGGTGAATAGGAATATTTTAGTCTTTAAGCGACATAGTCAGTTGTAAAACGACTCATGATGAAATTAGAGCGTTAGAATGGTCTACTTTCAATCTCAAGGAGGGAAAACGATATGTCAGTCATCTACATTGTCATTACCTTTATCTTAGGTTTAGTTATGTTACTACTTGGTTTTGCGACTAAAAAGCAGTGGTTGAAAACTCTGTCAATCATTCCATTTGCGATATTTTTGTATTCACTCATGCGACTTCTTGCCTTTTTATTTCTTTAGCGCTACATATATCAACGCTTGCTCTCTGATTTTAAAAGGTGTGATCAACCTCACACGCAGATACAAAAAACGTTCCTCCCACTTAGGAGAAACGTTTTCTGGCATTCATTTAGTTTGTTGGACATAAGAAGCACACTCAATATTTTAAGACAGTCGTGCTCACGTTATTTATTCTCTTGCTTCTTTTTTAGTTGATCAACCATACCATAAATCACAACGCCTAACATACTTGAGATAAACACAAGCCTATTACCAATTGACATATCTCCGAATATAATCAACACGACCTGCGCTAGACCATAAAAAAGTTGGGCATAAAGCAAGCGCCTAACAGAAGCGGGACCACCAAGGTCGGTGACACTTTCCTTGTCTTTATCTATCAGACTATAGATGACGTAGACGAGTAAACTAACGTAATGAACAATAGCCAATGGTTCAATGGCTAATTGATTAATGTCAAGATTAAACGGCGTTAATAGACTGATGACGACAGTCACAGCTGTAACCATTAACGCAAGATAAATATTTCTCTGTCCGTTGTTATTTAAGCGCGCGTTAACCAACAACATCAAAATAACAAGCACAAAATAGACACTACTTTCTGTCGTATAAGTCAAGTAACCAGCAAGGCCAATCACACTCAAAAGGTCAATTACTGACAGCGGCTTTCCGGTAATCTGATTGATTGCCCGCATCAGGAGAATCATCAGAAAAATCAGCCCTAAACTAATCTGAAAGGAGAAAAAAAGTTGTAGCACGATATAAATCCCTACCGCCACAAAAGCGGCATACTCTCGCCGGCAGTCGATTTCTCTGACTAATGCCCAGGAGAGAAATAGACTTCCAGCTGCCACAGCACTTTGCACTATATCTGTCGTTAATATGTAACAAATAATGCCATAGATGAGCGACAAACTTAAAATAATTTGATTCGTTCGATAAGTGAGGCTCACTTTTCTTCCTAAGGTAAACATCACGGACCCACTCCTTCCATTTATTCATGTCCTATATTCATGAATCTTACAACCAAAGAGAATGAAAGCGACGCATCTAGATTGATTCGCCGCTTATGGTTTTATCTTTTAATTTATTCACTTTAGTCACGTTCAACAAGCATAGAAATCCCAATACCCCCGCCAACACAAAGACCAGCAATACCGGTTTTTGCTTCACGTTTCGTTAATTCATGTAGTAAGGTGACTAAAATACGGGCACCACTGGCCCCAATCGGGTGGCCTAAAGCAATCGCCCCACCGTTGACGTTGACACGCTCAGGATCAATCCCTAAGTCTCTGACAACCGGAATGCTTTGCGCGGCAAACGCTTCGTTTAATTCAAATAAATCAACGGTGTTTAAATCAATGGTGGCTTTTTCTGCTAACTTTTTCGTTGAGTAATACGGGGTATAGCCCATGAATTGTGGATCCATGCCAATTTCGGCATCTGCTTTAATTTCAGCTAAGTAAGGAATACCTAAATCTTTTGCTTTTTGTTTACTCATTAAGACTAAGCTCGCAGCGCCGTCATTAATACCTGAGGCATTACCCGCTGTTACGGTGCCATTTTCTTTAAATGGTGTTTTTAGTTTTGCTAAATCGTCACGTGTCACATTTGGACGCGGGTACTCATCTTGGGTGACGTGCATCACTTCGCCAGCATCATTCTTCACAGGGACAGGGACAATTTCATCATCAAATCGCCCATTTACTTGGGCGTCTTTTGCTTTCATCTGTGAAGAAAGGGCAAAGGCATCTTGTTCTTCACGTGTGACATGATATTTTTCGGCGACATTCTCAGCGGTGATGCCCATATGGACCGAACTAAAGGCATCCGTTAATCCGTCATGAATCATCACGTCGACCGGTTTCTTACCTTCGGTTGTTTTATCCCAGCGATACTGATGAATCAGGTGCGGGGTCATACTCATATTTTCTGTTCCACCGACAACGACAACGTCCGCTTCGCCGAGTTGAATTTGTTGTTTACCTAAAATCACAGACTTTAAGCCAGACCCGCATACTTCATTAATGGTCATCGCAGGAACTTCATACGGCACACCGGCGTCAATCGCAATCTGCCGGGCAACATTTTGACCGGTTCCTGCTTGTAAGACGTTACCGAAAATCACAGTATCGACGTTCTCTGGGGTTATATTTGCGCGGGATAACGCTTCTTTTACAGCAAACGTACCGAGTGTACGTGCTGATGTATCTTTAAAGCTGCCACCGAACTTACCAATCGGGGTTCTAACGGCACTGACAATGACGACGTCATTCATCAATCATCACTTCCTTATTATTTAATTTAGTCATACTAAATGACAAACGAAAGAGAAATTTGCTATAGTAGGACTACATTAGTATAACAAATTGTGAAATTAATCTACATGATTTTGATCAAAAAATGTTATAGTAGGTATTGGGGATTGGTGTTAAACAGGACACCACAAGATAAACATAACGAATAGAGAAGAAAAGAGGGTGTGAAACATATGAATATTGGGATTGATAAAATTGGTTTCTTTGCTCCACATCTCTATGTGGAAACAAAGGACTTAGCGATTAAACGCGGGGTAGAACCTGAAAAGTTTACAATTGGGATTGGCCAAGAAAAAATGGCCGTCGCACCAGCCTCTCAAGATGCGGTGACACTGGCAGCCAATGCGGCAGCATCGATCTTAACCGAGGAAGATAAACAAGCGATTGATTACGTTATTTTCGCGACAGAATCAGGTGTCGACCACTCAAAAGCGGCATCCACATACATTCATGACTTATTAGGGTTACCATCTTATACACGCGCCGTAGAAATGAAACAAGCTTGCTACAGCGCAACCGCAGGCCTTCAGGCTGCGCGGGGACATATTGCCCTAAACCCAGATAGTAAAGTACTCGTCGTTGCGAGTGATATTTCTCGTTACGGCTTAAACACCGCCGGTGAAATCACACAAGGTGCCGGAGCCGTTGCCTTTGTTGTCGCAAAAGATCCGAAGATTCTTTCAATCGAACCAACGAGTGTGTATAAAACTGAAGAAGCGATGGACTTTTGGCGTCCGCTGTATTCTGAAACGGCTTTTGTGCAAGGGAAATTCTCCGTTGATCAATACATTAACTTCTTCTTAGATTTACTAGATCGTTATAACGAGAAAACTAACCGTTCATTAAAAGACTTTGATGCGTTATTGTTTCACTTACCGTACACGAAAATGGGC
>JBNJFJ010000011.1:0-12380 GCA_051746745.1 Bacillota bacterium
AAAAATACGGAGGTGTTCATTTCTTCATACCTGTTTGTTTAAATGTTTCTTTAAAAAAACACCCACCACTGCCAGTTTATAATGACTAACAGTGGTGAGCGTAATAGGATTAATTTTAAATAAAAGCAGTTTTTTTTGGGTGATGCCTCCTGCGTAAGGGTATAAATATCATTCGTTCTATGCACCCTCACAATCGCTTCTGGGCCTTTGTTTAAGTGTAAATCAATAACATCAACATTATCAACCGGTTGATAATGTTTAAATTAAATTCCTCGCTTTTACTCTTATCTCATTAATGCAATTCAAAATATCTAATAATTAGATAAAATAAATAAAACACCCCATTAAATAATTATTTAATGGGGTGTTTTATTGAATAATCATCCTAGAAACAATTATTGTTTCTAGGTGCCAAACAGTCGGACTGTTTTTTCCATTGAGATTAGTATAACCCTACGCATTATATTTATCAACTACTTTGCTAAAAACCTTATAAATATTTTTTAATTCTGTTTGATTATGATAATACTCAAATCTTTTTAAACACCTTTTTTTCAAAAGTTGTAATTCTGTTTTCCTGTCAACCTTCATTTGTGGTGCCTTTATATAATGGTCATGTATGATTAGAATACAGACAAAATCATGTAATTTCTTATTCGATAAATATTTCTTTCTATCAGCTTTTTTGATTTTTGCTTTTGATGCGAATTGGGTTACTTTTTGACTAGGTGCAAGATTATTAAAGTTAGTTAAATTAAGAATCAATGGTCTACTATGTGCCGATGCATCTCTAAAGTTTTTTGTGTACTTAAGTAAGTCATATGCCAAATCAAACTTCTTTTTATTAAATTTATTGGAATCATAATAAAATTCTAGGAATCGAATCAGCTCACCGAAAGACATTAACTCTAACAAAACCCATATAGGTGGATTATTTTTTCTTTTATGATAAATATCATAATGATAACCATCTCTATTTTTATTTCTATTCATGACGATTGTTGTTATCTCTTTATACCGAGAAGGATCAAAATTATTCATTCTCTCCATTAGTAATTTTCTTGAGTACTCATCAAATTGTTCAATAATTGAATACCCATTTTCGGTTGCGTCTCTAGTAATGGTATGAATTAACTCACTTTTTAACACATGTTCAATATCCAATAGAAGCTTGATTGATATATACCTAAGGTACATATCAATAGTAGCGAGATCATTAAGAATGCCAAAATCTAAATTGACATATTTATCATTTTTTTTAATGAAATTTTTTCTGAATGCTGTCACTTTATAATAGTAAGTGTTATTAGATAAAATATTTTTTGCATCACATTCATTTATATGATTGAAGGATATACCTTTATATTTCATATATAGAATTTGCTCATCTACATCTAGTTTCGAGAAGGTTTTCACTTTATCTAAAACTGATTCAATCACAAGATTATTGATTTTCACCAACTCCAATTTAGTAGCCATAATATAGAGCGTTATAAATAGTTATAAAATCAAGATTTCTAACCTTCAAATAAAAGCGGTTATTTTGGGTGATGCCTCCTGCGTAAGGGTATAAATATCATTCGTACCATGCACCCTCACAATCGCTTCTGGGTCTTTATTTAAGTGTAATTCAATGATCTCTGCTTTTTCACCTGTTGATAGTGTGACTTGTTGGTTTTTTAACGCTTCTTCCAACAGATAAAAGAATTGATATAAGTATTGATCATCAAATTGATGATTGATCCGTTCGCGCATATCGATCATCGTATCAAAGAGCGGTTTCTCTTTTTGATAGTACCGTTCAGACATCATCGCATGATAACTGTCACTGATCGCAATCATTTTTGCATACGGATGAATTTTATCACGTTTAACCCCCATGGGGTAACCCGAACCATCAAGCTTTTCATGGTGTTGAAGAATCCCTAGTTTCGCTTGACGTGAAAGTGACGCACAGTTTTCTACGTAGCGATATGAATAGGTTGGATGCTTTTTCATTTCATCAAGTTCTGGTGGGACAAGGGCTTGAGGCTTTTTTAACAGTCGTTGACTTATTTTAGACATACCACTGTCAGCTAAAAAGCCGGCTAAACATACTTGAATCCAGTCCTTATCGTGACCTGACTGTTTCGCAAGTAAAGACGAAATCAGAGCTGTCGCCACGCTATGATGCGCTAAGTATCGGTCTTTTGTGACTTCTCTAAATAACAGTAAAACCTCGTGTTTATGTTGATCAATCCGCTTGGCGAGTGGAATAATCGTTTCTCTTACTTTATGAATATCTAACGGCACACCACTTTGCCATAGCTGATACAGATTTTCGTACTGTTCAACAACCTTCCGGTAATGTTCTAGAAAGGGTGTGGACAGGACTTGTTCCTGTTTTTCCTCGACCACGTCAAATGGTAACGGGAAGTAGGTCATACCGTCTTCTAAGTAATCATCTACTGCGACGTCTTCGATCATAAACCGGTCCAATACTTCTTGAATCAGTGGTGTGACCACGGTGTTTTTTGGAATAATAGGCTGCAGGCCTTTACTATAAACATCTTCAGTAATGACACAGTTTGTCACCAATTGTTTTGGATGGACATGCATATCGTCACCTCTTTTGTACAGAATAAGCGAAAGACCATTGTCTTCCGCTTATTCCTTATAGATTAATTTTCTGATGGTGTGTCGTCATCTGATGCTGGTTCAGTTGCTGCTTCTGTTGGAGCAGCCTCTGTCGTTGTTTCCGTTGTTTCTGTTTGATCTTCTTCAGCTTCATCTTCTGTTTTCTCTACAACCGCAACGGTTGCGACTGTTTCCTCTTCACCCAGACGAATCAGTTTGACCCCTTGGGTGTTACGACCCGTTTGTGAAATCGTCTCAACAGGCATCCGGATAAGAATGCCACTTTCAGTGATGATCATTAAGTCTTCATCACCACGAACGGTCTTCACTGCTACGACATTTCCGGTTTTATCCGTGATATTACATGTTGATACACCTTTACCTCCGCGGTTAATCATGCGGTATTCGGATTGTGGTGTTTGTTTACCGTAACCATTTTCGGTGACGTTTAAGACGTACTGGTCTTCATCTAAGATTTCCATCGAGACAACATAATCGCCCTCACGTAAAGAAATTCCTTTAACACCAGCGGCGGTACGTCCCATCGAACGGACGGCATCTTCTTTAAAGTGAATCAATGACCCGTTATGTGTCGCAATCACAATGTTTTTCTTTCCATCAGTGAGACGGACAGATATCAGTTCATCTTCCTCGCGTAAGTTTAAAGCAATCAGTCCACTACGACGAATATTCGCAAATTGCGATAACTCGGTACGCTTAGAAATCCCTTGTTTTGTCGTAAAGAACAAGTAATGATCATCGGCGAATTCTTTGACTGAAATGACCGCATTTATCCATTCACCATTTTCAATTTCCAATAAGTTAATAATCGGTAAGCCTTTCGCCGTCCGACCAAACTCAGGAATTTCATACCCTTTCAGGCGATAGACTTTCCCTTTATTACTAAAGAAAAGAATGGTATCGTGCGTTGATGTTGAAATTAAGTGTTCGACAAAATCATCTTCACTTGTTTCCATCCCTTGTACCCCGCGACCACCACGACGCTGGGTCCGGTAAGTTGAGGCTGGCAGACGTTTAATATACCCTTTATGCGTAAGTGTAATCACGATATCTTCTTCTGGAATTAAATCTTCGTCTTCGAAGAAGTCAAACCCACCCGAAGCGATCTCGGTCATACGGGTATCGTTAAATTTCGCTTTAATCTCAAGCAGCTCTTCGCGGATGATCTCAATCAGCTTCGATTCATCGCTTAAAATCGCTTTGAGTTCTTTAATTAAAGTTTGTAGTTCTTCGTACTCTCCTTCAATCTTATCGCGTTCTAAGCCTGTTAAACGCTGGAGACGCATATCAAGAATCGCTTGGGCTTGTTTTTCAGATAGACTAAACTTTTCAATCAAGTTAGTACGGGCTTCATCTGCCGTTTTTGAGCCACGAATAAGGGCAATAATCTCATCAATATGGTCAAGCGCAATCCGTAACCCTTCTAAAATGTGAGCTCTGGCTTCTGCTTTTTCTAATTCATATTCTGTCCGGCGACGAATAATGACTTTTTGGTGTTCTAAATAATATTCAAGCGCTTGTTTTAATGTCAGCACTTTTGGCTGTCCATCCACAAGAGCCAACATATTAATACCAAATGACGTCTGTAGGGACGTTTGTTTATATAAGTTATTGAGTAACACGTTTGGATTGGCATCACGACGGAGTTCAATCACAACCCGCATGCCGTTACGGTCAGACTCATCACGTAAATCGGTAATGCCTTCAATCTTCTTATCACGGGCCAGTTCAGCGATTTTTTCTACCAGTTTCGCTTTATTAACCTGATAAGGAAGCTCTGACACGAGGATTCGTGACTTGCCGTTAGCTTGTTCTTCAATTTCAGCTTTAGCCCGAATCGTAATTGAGCCTTTTCCTGTTTCATACGCTTTACGAATACCAGAGCGCCCGAGAATCGTTGCACCGGTCGGGAAGTCTGGTCCATGAATGTATTCTTCCATCAATTCTTCAATCGAAATATCTGGATTCTCACTCACGGCTAAAATCGCATCAATCGTTTCACCTAATTGGTGCGGGGGAATATTTGTCGCCATCCCGACGGCAATACCAGAAGCCCCGTTAACGAGTAAGTTAGGAAACCGTGACGGTAACACGACCGGTTCACGTTCTGAACCATCATAGTTATCGGCATAGTCAATCGTATTTTTATTAATATCGCGGAGTAATTCCATCGAGATTTTTGACATTTTTGCTTCGGTATAACGCATCGCTGCCGCTGGGTCACCATCGACAGAACCGAAGTTACCGTGACCATCAACAAGTGGGTAACGGTAGCTAAAATCTTGCGCCATTCTTACCATGGCTTCGTATACAGCTGAGTCACCGTGTGGATGATACTTACCAATCACATCACCAACAATACGCGCGGATTTTTTATAGGCTTTATCTGCGTGCATACCTAAATCATTCATCGCATAAAGAATCCGGCGGTGTACCGGTTTTAATCCATCACGTACATCGGGTAAGGCACGTGAGACAATGACACTCATTGCGTAGTCTAAAAATGACGTACGCATTTCTTTACCAATATTTATTTCTTGAACCTGGGGACGCTTTTGCTCCACCATTTAATTACCTCCTATCCAACTGAGGACACATTTTTCTTACTTGTTTGTACCGACGTTTTAACTAGGCATCAAACGTCTAAGTTTTTCACGTAGACCGCATTCTCTTGAATAAAGTTACGACGCGGTTCGACTTTATCTCCCATCAACATATCAAAGATTTGATCTGCCTCAATCGCATCATCAAGATTGACTTGAAGTAACGTACGATTATCAGGGTCCATCGTTGTCTCCCACAGTTGTGTTGCATTCATTTCACCAAGACCTTTGTAGCGTTGTAAACCTGGGCGAGGGGCCTTTGGAATTTCCGCTAAAATCCGGTCGAGTTCTTTTTCATTATACGCATAGTAGACCGCTTTACCTTGTTGTACTTTGTATAATGGTGGCTGCGCAATATAAATATAACCATGATCAATCAGCGGACGCATGTAGCGATAGAGGAACGTCAGTAATAACGTTCTGATATGGGCACCATCGACATCAGCATCGGTCATAATGACAACTTTATGGTAACGCGCTTTTGAAATATCAAACTCTTCACCAATGCCCGTTCCCATGGCGGTTACCATTGAACGGATCTCATTGTTTGATAGAATCCGGTCAAGACGCGCTTTTTCAACATTTAAGATTTTCCCACGCAACGGTAAAATCGCTTGGAAGTGACGATCACGCCCTTGTTTAGCTGACCCACCAGCCGAGTCACCCTCGACGATATAAATTTCACTTTTCGACGCATCACGACTTGAACAATCGGCTAATTTACCTGGCAAGTTAGAAATTTCTAATGCCCCTTTACGACGCGTTAATTCACGGGCTTTTTTCGCGGCCATGCGGGCACGAGAAGCCATCAGACCTTTATCAACGATAATCCGAGCGGAATTCGGGTTTTCAAATAAAAACGTTGAGAATAAATCACTGAAGGTTGAGTCCGTAATGGTTCGCACTTCACTGTTGCCTAATTTCGTCTTTGTTTGCCCTTCAAATTGAGGATCCGGGTGTTTAATTGACACAATGGCCGTTAAGCCTTCACGTACATCATCCCCCGTTAAGTTTGGATCACTTTCTTTAAACATATTATTTTTCCGCGCATAATCATTAATCACACGGGTTAAACCTGTTTTAAAGCCAGACTCATGCATCCCACCTTCATACGTGTGGATATTGTTGGCGAAAGAATAGATATTACTCGCAAAGCCATCGTTGTATTGAATCGCGACTTCAACCGAAATGCCTTGTTCTTCTTTTTCTGCGTAGAACGGTTCGTGTAACACTTCTTTTGAGCCATTTAAATACTCAACGTAGGATTTAATCCCACCTTCATAATAGTATTCTTCGTAGACAGATTCATCGCCTTCGACGCGCTTATCTTCGATCGAGATTTTAAGTCCTTTATTTAAGAACGCTAATTCACGCAGACGCGTCTGCAGTGTCTCGTAGCTATAAGTCGTTGTTTCTTCAAATACCTCTTTATCTGGCATAAAATGAATCTTAGTCCCGGTAATCTCTGTTTCACCGATGACTTCAAGTTCCGTTGTTAATTTTCCACGGCTGAAATCAAGGTAATAAATTTTACCATCGCGGTGGACATAGACTTCCAGTGACGTTGACAACGCATTAACAACCGATGCCCCTACACCATGCAGGCCACCTGAGACTTTATAACCGCCACCACCAAATTTACCACCGGCGTGGAGGACGGTCATAATGACTTCAACAGCTGGGCGATTTGATTTCTCATGAATCCCAACTGGAATACCCCGACCGTTATCAATAACGGTAATACTATTATCTTTTTCAATAATGACTTGAATATGGTCACAGTGTCCCGCAAGAGCCTCATCGATACTGTTGTCGACAATTTCCCATACGAGGTGATGTAAGCCTCTTTCACCGGTTGAACCGATATACATACCAGGACGTTTTCTTACTGCTTCAAGACCTTCTAAAACCTGTATCTGGCTTTCATCATAAGCTTGTTCTAAATTTTCTTCCATTGCCACTACATTCACCTACATTTCTTTAATTTCATAGCGCTTCTCTAACATTTCTATATCACACTTATTATCAAGGATTAATACGATTCTTGTTGCGAGAGAATCGCTTTAATGCTAGTCCGCTTCTTGAGTGTTGGGATCGCGAGCGGACTGTAATAAACCCCATCATTGGTAAAGATAATCGTCTTTACGACATCTTCATCATAGTCGAGGTCATCGTCTTCTTGTTCAGCATAATCAATCATCTCTTCGTTAATCGAGGAGACTTCTATGTCTTGTTGATTAATCATCACAATAATATCACTCGTTTGAATGACTTGATCGTTCCCAATATGCATAAACATTACTTGTCCCCTCTTTCTTCACGCACAATCTCACCATTTTCCACGTGGAAGATGGTTGCTGTTTGTACTGTTTCGTGTTCAATATCGTTCACACTTGTTGTGGTCACAAAGGTTTGAACTTTATCTTTAATCGTGTTCAATAAATGACTTTGTCGGTGCCTGTCAAGTTCACTTAACACATCATCCAGTAGTAAAACGGGATACTCTCCGACTTCATTTTTAATTAACTCTATTTCCGCTAACTTTAAAGACAACGCCGTCGTTCGTTGCTGCCCTTGTGAACCGAAGGTTTGCACATTACGATCATTCACATAGAAAATGAGGTCATCACGATGCGGACCGTAGAGCGTGGTCCCACGGTCAATCTCTTGTTGTCTATGGCGGTTAAATGTTTCTTCATACTGCTGTTTGATTTCATCAAGCGATGCTTTATTATCGACAGCAATCGAGGCATCATAATCAATCGTTAATATTTCTTTCTCTTGGGTGATGCCTGAATGAATCGGCTGTGCCCACGTTAACAGCAGCTCTAAAAATGAAAAGCGCCGGCGTAATATCTCACTGGCGTGCGTCATCAATTGTTCCGTTAACACTTCAAGCATCGTTGTATCCGTCGTCTTCCGGCGCTGGAGATCTTTTAACAAGTGATTGCGTTGTTTTAATATTTTTTGGTATTGCCCAAGGTGATGCATATAAACAGGTTTGACCTGGCCAATTTCCATATCAATAAACCGGCGGCGCACTTGTGGACTTCCTTTGACTAAATTTAAGTCTTCAGGTGCAAACATCACGACGTTTAAAGCACCGATGTAATGGCTCAGTCGCTTTTGCTCTAAATGATTCAGTTTCGCTTTTTTACCTTTGGCTTGAAACTGCATTTCCATCGGTACATGATAATTCCGTTTAAAAATCGTACCCTCTATTTTAGCATAAGATTCATCCCACATCATAAGTTCTTTATCTTTTGATGTTCGATAAGATTTAGTAAAGGCTAGTACATAAATTGCCTCCATAAGGTTCGTTTTACCTTGCGCATTCTGACCGATGATCACATTCACTTTTTCATCAAAGGTCAACGTAAGGTTGGGATAGTTACGATAATTGGTAAGTGTGATAGTTTCAATATACATCCGCATTCCTAACTTTCATCATAGCGTTTTACGCGTTCTCTCTTGTCACGGTATATGTACCAACCTCTGGTATTGAGATTGAATCTCCTGGGTAGAGTTTTTTCCCACGACGTTGATCTTGTGTCTCATTCACAAAGACAGGATATTCACTTAAAAAGAGTTTAACCATACCGCCTGACTCCACCACATTGGCTAATTTTAAAAATTGTCCGAGGGTAATATAGTCTGTTTTGATTTGTATTTCTTCTGACGCCATTAAATTTTACCTCCCTTAACGTATTTAAGCCATAAACCGCTCACTATTTATTCTTGTTTCTATTTTACTAAAAAGTACGCTTGATGCAAATTCGTCTCTATTCGCTTTTATTTTGCTTATTATCTATTTTACCTTAAATCCGACCAAAATGGGGGAAAAACACTTAAAAACATGAAAAAGAAGCGTGAAACCTCATTGTCACGCTTCTTTTTTACTCATATTAAAATTATTATCCAACAACGCATGCGTTATACATCAAATCGATCTCGTATTGTTTATCCACATGTTAGTAAGTGCGGACAGGGAGAATCAGTTGTAAAATATCTTGATTGTTTTCTGGATATAGAACAAATGGACGCATTGCTCCAGTAAAGTGAACGGATACATAGTCTTCTTCAACAATCCGTAAAGCATCAATCATATATTTTGCACTAAACGAAATCTTTAAACTTTCCCCGTCAATTGTCTCTGTCACCACTTCTTCTGTTACTTGACCGACTTCTGGTGTATTCGAACTAATCTGTAAGAAGTTATCTTTTGTTTCTAGTTTCACGACATTGTTTCTATTTTCTTTTGCGAGTAACGACGCACGATCAATCGCTTGCAGTAATGTTTTTGTTTTTACTTTCACTGATGTTTTACTTTCATCCGGAATTAACCGATCTGTTTCTGGATATTTACCGTCTAGTAAGCGTGATAAGAAGTATAGATTTTTTGTTTGGAATAAGATTTGGTTATCAGCGACACTAATCGTGATTGCGTCATCTGTGTCATCAATGATCTTATTTAACTCTGCTAAACTCTTACCTGGAATCACAATGTTGTCAAATTGAATATGAACAAAGTCTTGATCGAGTTTAATTGAGCGGGAAGCTAAACGGTGTGAGTCTGTTGCGACAAAGGCCATTTCTCCGTTATCAATCTTCATGTTGACACCGGTTAAAATCGGACGCGTTTCTACAGTTGAGACGGCAAAAACGGTTTGTTTAATCATTTCTTTAAAGATATCATGTTTGACCTCAAAGCTATTGTCTGTATGTAAGACAGGGAGCTGAGGATATTCCATCGCATCTTGGCCGTTTAAATGGAATTCAGATCCACCAGAGACAATTGTCATTTGATATTGATCATCGGTTGAGATTTCAACGGTTTTTAGTGGTAATTTACGAATGATTTCCGGAAAATATTTAGCTTGAACAACGATACTACCTGTTTCAATATCTTCGACGTGAACAAGACCGTCTTCTTCTTTTGGAATAAATGATTCAATTGAAATATCTGAATCACTACCGGTTAATTTAATCCCCGTTGGTAAAGCTTCAATTTTAATTCCCGTTAAAATTGGAACAGCAACACGTGGTGAAATAGCTTTCATTACATGTTGTAAACTTTCTAATAATAAGTCACGTTGAATTACGAATTTCATAATGAAAAATTCCTCCTAGTGGAAGTCTATATATTAATTATTATTATAAAAAAATAGTAGTAATAGTAATAGGGGCTGTAGATATGTGGATAACTCGCATAAACCTGCATAAGCCTATAGTTATCCACGTGTGGACAGTTTGTTTATAACTTTGTTTTGTTTTCCACATTGTTCACAGCCTATTTAATTAAAAACTCTTCAACTTTTCTTTTAATTCTTCGATATCGCGTTGCAGTAATTGATCGGCATCAATCATTTTAGAAATTTTCTCATGAGCATGGATCACGGTTGTGTGATCACGTCCACCAAATTCTTCACCGATTTTAGGTAAGGAGAAATCCGTCAACTCACGCGATAAATACATCGCAATCTGACGCGGAAAAGCAATTGATTTGGTCCGCTTTTTGGCAGCGAATTCGGCTAATTTAATTTGATAACGTTCACCGACAAGTTCTTTAATCTGTTGGATTGTCACGACTTTTGGTCGTGTGTTCGGAATAATATCTTTAAGTGCTTCCGCTGCAAGTGATGGGTCAATGTCCTGATTGGTCAGTGATGAATAAGCAACCACACGGATTAGTGCTCCTTCAAGTTCACGAATATTTGTATCGATCTGATTCGCAATATAAAGCATGACATCATTAGAAATTTCTAGACCTTCGGCTTTCGCTTTTTTACGTAAAATCGCAATCCGCGTTTCTAAATCAGGTGGGGTGATATCTGTGATAAGTCCCCACTCAAAACGTGAACGCAAGCGGTCTTCAAGCGTCGGGATTTCCTTCGGTGGCCGGTCACTTGAGATAATGATTTGTTTACTTTCTTCATGTAGCGTATTAAATGTATGGAAAAATTCCTCTTGTGTCTGTTCTTTCCCTGCTAAAAATTGAATATCATCAATCAATAAGACGTCGACATTACGATATTTACTTCTAAAGTTTTCGGCTTTATTGTCACGGATGGAGTTAATAAATTCATTCGTGAATTTTTCACTTGAGAGATAAACGACTTTAGCATCTGGATTATGATCGAGTACGTAATGGCCGATCGCATGCATTAAGTGCGTTTTACCTAAGCCGACCCCCCCATAAATAAATAACGGGTTATAGGCCTTTGCTGGTGCTTCAGCAACGGCTAGTGAAGCTGCATGAGCAAACCGGTTACCAGAACCAATAACAAACGTATCAAATGTATATTTATCATTCAGCATTGTTTTAGGGTGATCTTGATTATCTGATGCTGGTTTTGGTTGCTTAACAGGGGCCTTCATTTGTTCTTCAATCGCTGCTTCATGTTCTGGGATGATAAACTTTGTGTTTAGCTTCGCACCTGTCACTTCAAAAATGGCTTCTGATACGAGACTTGTATAGCGATTCTCAAGCCAGTCACGCGCAAATTCATTTGGTGCTGAGACAATTAATGTGTCATCGGTTAGTTGATCGGCTTTCGTATTTTTGAGCCACGTATCAAAACTTGGCTTACTAACCTTTTCTTTAATCGCTTCTAACGTGTTGTCCCAGAGTTCTTCAATATTCTCCATTTAAACGCTCCTTTCTTTCATTAATTTCCGTCAAAACCCTATGATATCGAGGTTTTTTTAGATTTTAAAATATGCCTTTCAGTATAAAAAACCTCTCGCCATCTTATAAAAAGATCGAAAGGTTTTAGAAACAGGCCTGTGGATAATAAAAGACTTGTATCAAGGTATGTTAGACCAGTTGTTCATTTTATACACATTTTTGTTGATAAGTTTATTCAGAAGATGTGAATAAATGTCCACAGGTTATCCACCGACTGTGGATAATTATTTTGTTGGTGAATGATATTCTTCAGTTAAACACAGTTATAATATCAAAAAACGAGCGATTTTGCAAGGTATTTCGAAGGTTATCCACATAACGACACCGATGTGGGGGATTTTCATCCACAAGGTGTGAAAGTGTGTCTAACTTGTCGATAATTGTTGTGGATAATAAAAAAATGAAAAATCGGGTTGAGGAAAGCCTGTGGATAATGTCGAAAATGAAAGAAA
>JBNJFJ010000011.1:12480-19655 GCA_051746745.1 Bacillota bacterium
GATGTGCCAAAGATTTAAAGCTGATGTGAGTGGATGAGTAGGGAAAGTTTTAAACAGGAAGAGATAATTTTTTTAAATTCTTTTTAAAAAGTACGTGACAATGAGAAAAAATTAAGCTATTATAGTACATTGTAGAGTAAACAATAGGAATAATAATTGACAGGCATGTCTCGTATTATTTATAATATATAAGGCTGTCTAATAGATGAATGTTAGAAATTCCTCAGGGAGGTGTAGTATAAATGAAACGCACATTTCAACCAAACAATCGTAAGCGTAAAAAAGTTCACGGCTTCCGTAAGCGTATGAGCACGAAAAATGGACGTCTTGTACTTAAGCGTCGTCGTAGCAAAGGTAGAAAAGTATTATCAGCATAGGCCACTGACTAACGACAGTGGTCTTTTTTTCACGTTAAGTGAGAAGAAGATGTTGGGATGAGCGCTCGCGTGACTCTGTCAAACAGAATCATGAGTGAATCATCCCATTTTTAATAGCTAGAAAATAAAGCGGTTAACACCCTTTAGTTAAAATAAAAAGGCGTGTATCCAGGAAGATATACGGCAGGTAAGCAAGTAGGGGGAGAAAAAGATGAAGAAAGCATATCGGCTGAAATCAAATGATGATTTTCAACAAGTATTTAAACGAGGGACGTCGTTTGCCAATCGTCAACTCGTTCTCTATTACTTACCGAAACAAGATCAAACACATTTCCGTATGGGGTTATCTGTCTCGAAAAAAGTGGGCAATGCCGTCGTGAGAAATCGTATCAAACGCTATCTAAGACAAGCGTTTCATGAGCTTGATGCTGAGATTAAACAAGCGTATGATTTTGTGATTATTGCGCGTGTCCCAACGAAAGATTTAGATTTTCATGAGATAAAGAAAAGCCTGACTCATGTGTTATTTAAATCAAAACTCTTAAAACAAAGCCAGAAAAAGAAAGCTTAATTAAGTAGAAACGTCTCATTGTGATTATTCTAAACGTTAGGTGAGTGAATGATATGTTTCGACCATGCTTTTAGGAAGTTTCGTAAAAGCTTGGGCTTTTTCTAGTATTCCCGTTAAGATAATGATAAAATAACTTATGAGTTTCACATATATGGATAAATATATGTTAAGGAGGAAGATCATGCGTAAAAAGGTCTTATTGTTAGCGGCCTTAGTTGGTTTAGTTTTATTATTATCAGGGTGTGGAGATATTAACGCACCAATTACCGCAGAAAGTAATGGGATTTGGGATGAATATTTTGTCTACCCATTATCTTGGCTGATCACGTCAGCAGCAGATTTATTTGGAGGTAGTTTTGGTTGGGCCATTGTTGTTGTAACCCTTGTGATTCGTTCAGTTCTCGTTCCACTTAACGTGAAACAGTTAAAGAGTTCAAAAGCGATGCAAGAAGTACAACCTGAGTTAAATCAATTAAAAGAAAAATACAGCTCAAAAGATGCGCAGACACAACAAAAATTACAAGAAGAAACAATGAAGTTATTCAAAGAGTATAATGTTAACCCAATGGCAGGGTGTTTACCAATGATTGTTCAAATGCCAATTTTAATTGGGTTATACCACGCGATTATGCGGACACCAGGATTACAAGATGGTAATTTCTTATGGTTTGAATTATCAAACCCAGATCCATTTTATATCTTACCGATTGTCGCAGCTGCTGCCACGTTCTTACAACAGAAATTAACGATGGCCGGCACAAATATGACACAAAATGCAGGGAATCCACAAATGACGATGATGCTTTACATGATGCCAATCATGATTGGTGTCATGTCAATGTTCTTCCCAGCAGCCCTTGCTTTATACTGGGTTGTAGGTAACGTCTTTATGGTACTGCAAACGATCTTTATTCGTAAGCCATTCAAATTCCAGCAAACTTCGGGAGGAAATAACTAGTGAAACAGGTAACTGCTTCTGGACAAACAGTCAAAGATGCGGTCCAATCAGCGTTAGTGCAACTTAACACCACAGAGGACCACGTTGATATTGAAGTTATTGAAGAAGGTAAAAAAGGGATGTTAGGCTTGTTTGGATCAAAGCGGGCGATAATCAAAGTCACCGTGAAAGAAGATCCTGTCGAACAAGCGGCCATGTATTTAAAAGAGATCGCCGAAGCTTTTTCTAGTGATGTTGTCGTGTCAACGAAAGTTGATAATCATGCCGTCACCTTTGAGTTATCAGGTGAGAAAATTGCGATGATTATTGGTAAACGCGGTCAAACACTCAATGCTTTGCAGCACATTGTTCAAGTCATGTTAAACCGTCAGTCAGAGACACGCTTCCGTGTTGTTGTTGATGCGGAAGATTATCGTTCACGTCGAGCGGCCACGCTTGAACAATTAGCCAATCGTTTAGCTGATAAAGCGTTAAAAACGAAAAAACTTGTGACATTAGAACCGATGCCGTCTTATGAACGTAAAGTCATTCATAGTGCACTGCAACACCAATCAGGTGTTGAAACATTCTCAGATGGTCAAGAACCTAACCGTCACGTTGTGATCAAACCATTGAAAAAATAAGCGAAATAAAGACAGAAAAAAAGAAGCCGATGTGGCTTCTTTTTTTCTGTCTTTTTGTTTGGTGTATAAAAAGTTTCCGTCCGGTTAATCTTTGACAGGGTTAAGTTAAAAACCGTGTTGTTGTCCTTCATAAGGCGGTGTGTCTCCATTATTAAACTCTTCGACACTTGGGCCGTTTAATTTTTTTAATGTCTTCACGCCTACGACATAACTTCCAATCAACATCACGATCGTCATCGGCATGCCGAGCAGTGTATTAAAGAAAAAGTAACTTGAGAATTGATCGGTAAAGTAGAAATAGCTTTGAACGATGAGGCGAAATAAAAAATAACTGCCCCAAATGATGGTCGCATACGTATAAGCCGGGGCAACGTCTTGTCGTTTATACCAATCCAGTGGCCAACCACGGGTTAAGTGACTAAGGAGCGCGGCAATTGGTCGATGAATCACGAGTGATCCAAAACAAATGAGCACAATCCCGCCAGTCGTAATTAAGTCAGGTAAATAAAAATCAATTGCTTCTCCTGATAATAAGCTAAGGCCGATGGATAAGAGCACACCGACAACCCCTACATACGCATACTTCCCTGGGTCTTGTTTTACCTTACGATAAATAATTAAGCCAACCAAATAAATAAACGTGACAAGACTCGCAATCTCTAATGATAACCATTGATTGATCAGAAAGAATAAGACGGGTGGAATAAGGGCATCGCTTGTCTTTTTCTCAAACACGAGCTTGAGTTGTTCCTGCCATTCTTGTAGCCGGCTCATACGACTTTGTCCTTATTGCCATGGAAGACAATATCCCAGTCACCATGAGACTGATAGAGTGCCTTTAAGATATAAATACAGCCGGTGAAAAAGCCTAGAATCATCATCGCCACAACCCATAAGAGAGTGCTCAGTTTTGATGTTTCCCGGTAAACAATCCATAATGAAAATAGGATAAAGCCGACGTATAAATCAATCAGTGACATCACACCCCACGGATTTTCAAAAAGCGCGGCGCCATCGACAAAAAAGTCGCCATTAATAAAGCCATTGAATAAACCAGCGGTCATCGCGAGTAAGCTTAACCAGGTGATTATTTTTGCTTGTTTCATACAAAGTCCCCCTTTAGTTGTCTATCTTTTGTATACCCGAATTTGATAGCTTTTTGACGTATTTCTTTAAAAAAATCTCTCAATGACGTTAACAAACGTCATTGAGAGAGGAATTAATGCTCGGTTATTTTGTCTTGTAGTGCTTCTGTTTGGAACAAGGCTTTCAAATTAAAAATATCTTCTCTTAATGTTTTGAGGGCTGCGATTTCTTCATCAAGCGCTTGTTTAGTTGAAACAAGTTCAGTCGTCGTTTCTTCTGATTTAAAGGTCGCATCATTCATTGCCGTGGTGATTTCTTCGCTTGATGATTGCACACTGCTTGCCTTATCTGAGACAGCATTGATCGTTGCTACGGTCTTCTTAATTTGATCGGTAAAGAAAGCAAAATCTTCGTTGATGCGTAAAATCTTGTCTGACTCATCATCAATCGTGCTTGCTTGTTGATTTGTTTGTTCGGTAAAGGCACGAACTTTTGATAAGATGCCTTGAACGGTCTCATCAACACTAGAGGTCGCATCGACCGAACGTTCCGCCAGTTTTCTTACCTCATCAGCGACAATGGTGAAGCCTTTACCATGTTCACCGGCACGTGCGGCTTCAATCGAGGCATTAAGCGCGAGTAAATTGGTTTGTTCAGCAATATCATTGATTAAGGTGACAATATCTTGAATCCGTTCGATTTCTGCTGTTAAGCTGTGAACGAGTGTTTTTGTTTCACTTGCTTCAGTCGCAATGGTTCGCATCGCTTTTGATGAGGCAGTTACTTGTTTTGTACCGGTTGTTGTTTTTTGTTCCATCGCGTTAAAATCATCGGTTAATTCAAGCAATGTTGCTGTTATATCGGTAAAGTGTTGTTTCATTTCATCAGTTAAAGCTGTTGTCTCTTCAAACGTGGATAGTTGATCGGTTGTTGTTTCCGATACTTTATCAAATGATTGACCGAGTGCGGTAATATCGGCCGTTAATGCATCAAGCCTGTTAGCGAGTGTTGTCGTTTTTGTTTCAATGCGGGTAATTTCGGTTTGTTTATCTTGTTCATTGTGCTCAATTTCATCAAATAATTGATTCAATCGGTCAGCTAAGCGACCAATTTCATTAAAATTCTTTGAACGAATTCGGATATCACGTTCGCCTTGTTCAAATTGATAAATTTTCTTTTCCATATGATGAATCGGGCGGATAATGTAGTAGTTTAAAAAGACCGCAATCAGAATCGTCGCTAAAATTATATTCATAAAGTTAGTTAAAAATGTACCAATAATACCTAAATTGATACCCGTCATTTCAATTAAGTACAGCACAAAGCTCGATAGGGTGGCATTAATAAGTAGGACGGTAATTAAGATCAGGACTGCGTGTATTTTCACACTTTTCCATAAAGCTATTTTTTTGTAAGACATAAGTTGTTCCTCCGGTATGTATAGTTTTGTATGAGTTTAATCCTGTCCGATTATACCACAAAAAGCAAGTTATAACGCTTGAGCGATATAAAATATTCTATTTTTTCTTAGGATGGTCATCTGAAGAGGAATGTAAGCGATAATTTCTGAGAAATAGTATTAAAATAGTTTATGGTGATACTTTAAAATGTTTTAGGTTACTTTGAATGATAGAAAAACAGTCAATAAGGAACGGTTCATCACTGCCCGTTTCCTTGTTGACTGTTTTTTGAAA
Source organism: Bacillota bacterium (assembly GCA_051746745.1). GTDB lineage: Bacteria > Bacillota > Bacilli > Bacillales > Amphibacillaceae > Halolactibacillus. The sequence goes on from JBNJFJ010000011.1 coordinate 17,790, forward strand.
ATGTATCTTCGGTTAATTGATAAATAGAATGATCGTCATTAAAGGAATAGAAGTAACCGCCGTATTGAATCATAGAATCATTTAATCTTAAACTCGTATAAATATCATAGGAATGCTCTGTATCGGTGTGGAAATATACTAAATATTTTAGCGGATTGCCATCAGAGTTAATGGATGTCGTTAATTTTGATTGAGACTCGCCATTTATAAAGGCATTGATCATTTCAGGATCTGTTACCGTGATGCGTTCACCCGTGTCATATGATGTTATACTGATTATTTGAATGGCTTCTTCTTCGATTGTCTCTGATATGACTTCTCCATAAGTTGTTTGTTTTGAAACATGGTTAATAAGATGGTAAGTGGAAAGACCTAAGACTAGAACGGATAGCCATATAATATGGTTTTTTCTTTTTCTCAAACAATAACACATCCTCTCTATTAACATTATAAGGTAAAAATCTCGAGCTATCAATCAGTCTCATTTAATAATGTGATGTGTAGACTTTTTGACTGTAATACGAGAAAGTTTTATAAAGAGCTGCCGTGATGGCCCTATATTCGAGTATAATGTAGTCAAAGCAGTTAGTTATTTAAATTGACCTGTACGATGAAACTAAACAGAAGAGGTGAAAAGATGAAACAGACACAACGTCTCACACATTTATTTGTTTCCATTGGTGGTTTTCATGAAGGATTTTTAGAGTTAACGGTTGATATGGATACACGTGTACTATCGTATTATCAGCAACACGAAATGGCAGCACCTTGTGTGCGCACGTTAGATGAACAGACGATGACACAGCTACTCGAGGGATTAGATAAGGTAAGAATCAAGCGGTGGGACAGTGAATACGTTGAACCTGGTATTCTTGACGGGACGAGTTGGAAAGTTGAGTTAACCTTCGAGACGTACAAACAAAAGAAAAGGGGTCATCAAAAGTTTCCTGAAGCATGGGAAGAGTTTACCGCCCTGTTAGCCGAACTCATGAACGATGGCAACGTGACGGTGTTGTAATTACGTATGGTAAACTTACAGACCCCCCAATAGTATAGAGTCATCACCTGGCTCATCATCAATGAGAAAAGTCATAGGAAAAAAGTGCATCATTTGACTGGGTCGTGTATAATGTTTCCGTAGTTAGATTTTCAGTATATTTTGTAATTTTTAGTTAATTAAGTGTAACATTTCATAATATATGAGCTAAATGGGGACTTTTGTATGGGGCAATTTAAAAATAAATATCATTACCTATGGATCAGTATTGGACTGACCGTTGTGTATTTACTGTGGAGTTTGATATTTACTCAGAACGATAGTATGAGAACGACAGGTGGCAATATTTTGTCGCTTATAAGTGTCACGCTCGCTTTTGTTTGGTTACTACCGGCTGTTAAACTCCGGAGTGAGGACCGAGGTTTATGGTGCTGGTTATTATTTGGGACGGGGAGTATCTTACTGGCTGAGGTGATTTGGTTTACTTATGAAACCATGCTAAGACAAGCGGTACCTTATCCAGGATTACCCGATGTTTTTTACTTACTCCAGTTGTTTGGGTATCTCATGGCGGTTGGCTATAAAGTTGTCCATCCTGATCGAAAGTTCAGTTTCGTTAAGTTTTTGTTGGATTTATTGATTATTATGGTCGTGACGATTAGTTTAGCATGGTATTACTTAATTGAACCGCTTGTGTTTGATGGGGGGATGCGACTGTTTGAAATTGTTGTCTCCGTTATTTATCCCGTTGGGGATCTCTTACTATTGTTTGGTCTGATTATGATTTTTTATTTAGCGAGTTATGTCCACTTAAATAAAGCCTTGCGGTTTTTGTTAATCGGTGTGTTCATTCAGATTTTTGCTGATGT
>JBNJFJ010000011.1:19755-43400 GCA_051746745.1 Bacillota bacterium
CGGTTATTTTACAGATGTTAATGACGTTGTATGCGACTGGTTTCAAGCGCCTAAAGCACAGTTAGTTGGTCGTTATAGTCTCGATGTCTTATTAGCGTCTGACCGAAAACAGTTAATAGATGACCGTCCGGCCCTTTATCAGGGAGAAACAAAAGAGTACCAGGTCACACTTGATCAGCCGGACAAACAAAGGGTACTTCATTTAACGGTCATTCCGATGTTAGTTGATGGGATCTTTACGGGTATGTTTGGGATTGGTAAAGATATTACCACCGATGTGTTAAAACAAAAACAAGTCAATAAGTTAGCTTATTATGACAGTTTAACGGGGTTAAAGAACCGGACCGCTTTCTATTATGATCTATCGAAGCGGCTATCAGAAAACCAACAACCGTGCTACATTGGCTTTCTTGATTTAGATAATTTTAAGTCAATTAATGATTCACTCGGTCACCATGTTGGAGATGTCTTGTTAGTTGAGATTGCTACGCGTTTAAAGACAGCCATCAAAGCTGTCGACAGTGAAGCGGTTATCGCAAGACTCGGAGGAGATGAATTTACTTTTGTCGTCTCAGGGTTATCATATCAAGGGATTGAAGGTTTGTTAAAGCGGATGGTGATGCTTGTTGAAACACCTGTTCGTGTTGATGAGACGACGGTGTTTACTTCTCCTTCAATTGGTGTGAGTCATTACCCAAATGATGCGACCACACGTGAACAACTGCTTAAACAGGCAGATGAAGCAATGTATCAAGTTAAAACGAGCGGCAAATGTGGGTATCGGTTTTTTAATGATCAGAGTTGTGGATAACATGTGTTGTGTGTGACAGCCGTTTGCTTGTGTATAACTTTAATTTAGAGAATGATTAGATAGCCATATACTTATCCACTGTGGATAAGTATATGGCTATTATTTTTATGTTATTTATGATATTCTAATTAGTTAGTAATACGTGTTGAAAAAGACTGTAAGGGTAAGTTTTCAATAGATGAACAAGTAAGAGAAAAGGTTAGAAAAAAGATAAAAGTGAGGTGTTGTTAAGATGATGGAATTAGATACGATTGCGGCGATTTCGACGCCACTTGGTGAGGGAGCGATTGCGATTGTGCGCTTAAGTGGGGATGAGGCCCTTTCAATTGCGAATAAAATGTACCGCGGAAAAGATTTAACAGCGGTTGATTCCCACACGATTCATTACGGCCGGATTGTTGAACCGGATACCGAGGAAATGATTGAAGAGGTGATGGTCAGTGTCATGAGAGGACCAAAAACATTCACCCGAGAAGATGTTGTTGAGATCAACTGTCACGGTGGCTTGGCCTCAGTGAACCGGTTATTAGAGTTAGCCCTCTATCACGGGGCAAGACTTGCAGAACCTGGTGAATTCACTAAGCGCGCCTTTCTTAATGGCCGGATTGATTTATCACAAGCAGAAGCGGTGATGGATTTAATTCGTGCCAAAACGGATAAAGCGATGCATGTGGCGGTGAGACAGTTAGACGGGAAGTTATCAAAATTGATTACCCGTTTACGTCAACAATTAATTGAGACCGTGGCTCACGTTGAGGTGAATATTGATTATCCAGAGTATGATGACGTGGAAGAAATGACGTTAAACTTACTCAAAGAACGGATTGCGTTTGTGTCTGATGAGATTACGAAGTTGCTAGCGATGGCGAGACAAGGAAAGATTTTACGTGAAGGGATCTCAACGGCGATTATTGGTCGTCCAAACGTTGGTAAATCGTCACTTATGAATGCGCTCGTGCAAGAAAATAAAGCGATTGTAACTGATATTCCAGGGACGACACGTGACATTATTGAAGAGTATGTCAATGTGCGCGGGGTACCACTTAAATTAGTTGATACGGCCGGTATTCGTGAAACAGAAGATTTAGTTGAAAAAATTGGGGTCGAGCGTTCACGTCAAGTATTGAATGAAGCAGATCTTATTTTACTTGTGTTAAATAATAATGATGTCTTAACCGATGAGGACCGTCAGTTACTCGAAATTGTCCGGGATATGGAAGTCATTGTGCTTATCAATAAAACGGATTTAGAGGCTACGCTTGACCAGGGGGAAGTAAAACGTCTGATTGGTGGGAAACCAGTTGTTTCGACGTCATTGATTGAAGAAGCAGGGGTTGATCAGTTAGAACAAGCGATTGCGGATACGTTCTTTACTGGTGGCATTGAGGCGAGTGATTTATCTTACGTATCAAATGCTCGTCATATTCAGCTACTTAATCAAGCGAAACAAAGCTTAAACGAAGCGGATCTGGCGATTGATAGCGAGATGCCACTTGATTTAATACAAATTGATGTCACACGAGCGTGGGAATTACTCGGTGAGATTATTGGGGATACGGTTCAAGATAGTTTAATTGATCAGTTGTTCTCACAATTCTGTTTAGGAAAGTAACAAAACAAAGGGGATAAAGATAAACATGTATGATGCAGGTCATTATGACGTTATAGTAGTTGGTGCCGGACACGCGGGGGTAGAAGCAGCTCATGCGGCTGTAAAGCGCGGGGCTAAAACTTTAATGTTGTCACTTAACTTAGATATGATTGCTTTTATGCCATGTAACCCATCAATCGGAGGACCAGCTAAAGGTGTGGTTGTCCGGGAAATTGATGCGTTAGGTGGATTAATGGGGAAAGTGATTGATAAAACATATATTCAAATGCGGATGTTAAATACAGGTAAAGGGCCCGCTGTACGTGCCTTAAGAGCACAAGCGGATAAACCACTGTATATTCAAGAGATGAAATATCAACTCGAACAGTTAGACAATTTAACCTTGCGCCAAGCCATGGTGGAAGAGTTGATTGTAGAAGATGGTGAAGTGAAGGGTGTCTTAACCGAGACGAAAGCGGCTTATTATGCGAAATCGGTCATCATTACGACAGGGACGTTTATGCGCGGAAAAGTCATCATTGGGGATATGTCATATGAATCAGGTCCGAATAATCAACGTGCGTCGATTAAGCTCGCGGAAAACTTAGAATCACTCGGCTTTGATATTGTCCGCTTTAAAACAGGGACACCACCACGGGTGAATTCGCGCTCGATTGATTATAGTAAAACAGAAATTCAACCAGGGGATGACAATCCACGTCACTTCTCTTATGAGACAACGGAAGCCATCGTCGATCAAATTCCATGTTGGCTCACATATACGACAGAAGAAACGCATGAAATCATTAATGATAACTTAGGTTTATCAGCGATGTATTCAGGAATGATTAAAGGGACAGGACCGCGTTACTGTCCATCAATTGAAGATAAAGTCGTTCGCTTCCATGATAAGCCGCGTCACCAAATCTTCTTAGAACCAGAAGGACGAGATACAGAAGAGGTGTATGTCCAAGGCTTCTCAACATCACTTCCAGAGTTTGTGCAACATAAAATGTTGCGCTCTATTCCCGGTTTAGAAGAAGCGGAAATTATGCGTTCAGGCTATGCGATCGAGTATGATGCGGTCGTTCCGACCCAACTATGGCCAACTTTAGAAGTTAAAAGCATTTCTGGATTATATACCGCAGGTCAAATTAACGGGACATCAGGTTATGAAGAAGCGGCGGGTCAAGGTTTAATGGCTGGTATTAACGCAGCCGCGCACGCCTTATCATCAGAAACGTTGATTTTAGACCGTTCACAAGCGTATATTGGTGTCTTGATTGATGACTTAGTCACTAAAGGTACAAATGAGCCGTATCGTTTACTGACCTCACGAGCAGAATACCGTCTCTTATTGCGTCACGATAATGCGGATCTCCGTCTGACGAAATTAGGTTATGACTTAGGCTTAATAAGCGAAGAGCGTTTTGAAGCTTTTGAACAAAAATTAGCAGCGATTGAAGCAGAGAAGAAGCGTCTAAGTAAAATCGTGCTTAAACCGAGTGAAAAACTTAATACGATTCTTCAAGAACTTGGTGAAACAGACTTAAAAGAACCGTTAAAAGCATTAGAGTTAATGAAACGCCCAAAAGTGACCTACGATGTCATCGAGAGAATTCTTGAAGAAAAAAGTCCACTCGATATCGATGTCAAAGAACAAGTCGAAATCCAAGTCAAATATGAAGGTTATATTACAAAATCACATCAACAAGTGGATCGCATGAAGAAAATGGAGAACAAAGTGATTCCTGAAGATATTGATTATAGTGCCATCAGTGGTCTAGCAACAGAAGCCCGTCAAAAACTTGAAAAAGTCCGTCCATTGTCGATGGGACAAGCATCACGTATCTCTGGTGTTAATCCAGCGGATATTTCGATTTTACTCGTCTATATCGAACAAGGTCAGATCAAGCGTCTGTCTGATGAAAAACGGTAAATGAAATAACTGCCGTATGAGCAGGAGGAAAGGAACGTTTTATGACTATTACAGAATTTGTTGAACGATTGCAGGCAGAAGGGATCACCTTGTCTGAACGTCAAATCGAACAATTTGATATTTATTTTAATACGCTCGTTGAATGGAATGAAAAGATTAATTTAACGGCGATTACAGAAGAAACCGAAGTGTATTTAAAGCATTTCTATGATTCGATTACCGCTAGTTTTTATGTTGATTTCACCCAAGATCTAAATATTTGTGATGTTGGTGCGGGTGCGGGATTTCCTAGTATTCCGTTAAAAATTTGTTTCCCACAACTAAAAATCACGATTGTCGATTCACTTAAAAAGCGGATCACGTTCCTTAATCATTTAGCAGCAGCTTTAGAGCTAACAGATGTCGCGTTTTATCATGACCGAGCAGAATTATTCGGTCGTAATAAACAATTTAGACATCAGTTTGATTTAGTGCTCGCAAGAGCAGTAGCGAAGACGTCTGTTTTAAGTGAACTGTGCTTACCACTCGTGAAAACAGGTGGGCAGTTTATTGCGATGAAAGGCCCAAACGCTGAAACAGAACTGAAAGAAGCTAAAAATGCGATTGAGTTACTCGGCGGTGAATTAGATAGTATTTTCACCTTTGACTTACCAGAAGACCAAGGTGAGCGTAATATTGTGAGAATCATAAAACGTCGTCAAACACCGAAGCAATATCCAAGAAAACCAGGAACACCAAACAAATCCCCATTAGCTTAATGGGGATTTTGTCATGACTTGATAAGATATTCGATATTTTTTCAATGATTATCGCATATTTTTGTCTGATTATATGATAGAATAGTAGAAGTATGGACGGATAAGTAAGAGAGATCCTAATAATAGAGTTTGAGAATGTTTCACGTGAAACATTCATTAAAAATAGTAGAATCGGTAAGACGGAAGAAAAGGTGGTGTATATTATGTTACCTCCATTTGGTCGCATATTTGGTATGGGTGAAAAAGAGCAAACAAGGGAAGAAGAGGTCGACGCAATTGAAGAAACTATTGAGGAGACAATTAATCCGGATGAAGTGATGCAACTTCCACTATCAGAAATTACTCCGAACCGTTATCAACCGCGTTCCATATTCAACGAAGAAAAAATTGCAGAGTTAGCTCAAACCATTCATACCCATGGTATGATTCAACCGATTGTCGTCAGACACATCGATGATCATGAAAAACAATACGAAATCATCGCGGGTGAGCGTCGATTTAGAGCGGTCAGTTCTTTGGAATGGGAAACAATTCCGGCGATTATTCGTGAGATGAATGATAAAGAAACCGCATCGGTCGCATTGATTGAGAACTTACAGCGTGAAGAGTTAACGGTGATTGAGGAAGCACAGGCATATCAACGCTTACTCGACTTACATCAGCTCACGCAAGAAGCTCTTGCGCAGCGATTAGGGAAGAGCCAGTCAACGATTGCGAATAAACTACGGTTGCTTAAGTTACCAGAAGCGGTGCATCAAGCGATTACGGATAAATTGATTACCGAACGTCATGCGCGGGCACTTATTCGTTTAAAAGATGATGATCAAAAAGTAAAGTTGTTGACAGAAATCATCGAAAAAGGTCTCAATGTTAAACAAACCGAGGAACGGATTAAAAAGCAGTTAGAACCGAAAGAAAAACCTAAAAAACCGCAATTTAAAGGGGTTAGTAAAGATGTGCGGATTGCGATGAATACGATTCGCCAATCACTCACGATGGTATCTGATACAGGTGTCAATCTGGAAACAGATGAACAAGATTTAGATGATTACTATCAAATTACGATAAAGATACCAAAGAAACATTAATCTTATCAATTATATTCACCAAGACAACGGCAATCATGACTTCATGGTTGCCGTTGTCATTATTCATCGGTAATCCAACCTGTTTCTATTAAACTTTAAAATAGAAGGAGAATCGCTTATGACTCAATGTCAAAAGTGTCAGCAACGCTGGACATGGCGCCATGCATTCCTACTAACGTTTAAACTCACATCAGCTATAAACTGCCCGTATTGTCAACATGAGCAGTATTGGCATGAACAAACCTCAAGTAAAAATCAGAAGTTGTTGTTAGGAAGTTTTTCACCAGCCCTGTTAGGCATATTTGGTTTCATATCAGCTGAGCAGGTGTTTTTAATGATTCTTGCCTTAGGGATGGTGAGTAGCTTGTTAAGTCCATTCTATTATGAAACATCACCTACACCAACACGAGTAGCAAAGGTATGGCTCAAAAAATAATTGAAAGCTAAAACACAAACAGACTTCCTGATATAATGGGAAGTCTGTTTGGTTTGTATATGAAAAATTATAAATTCGCTTTAGCAAACAAGGAAAAGAGCTAAAAACAAGGTAAAAAATCAAAAAAACAGGTCAGTGACTGTCAATTTTTATAAAAATTTTGGCTAAATGTGTTTGAATCTGTTTTTTGGCGCTGTATAATTTTTAAAATAGTGATAGAATAGAAAAGAAGTTCTAAAATTAGAGGTGAGTGTTACCATGGGAAAAGTAATCGCCGTAGCCAATCAAAAAGGCGGCGTAGGGAAAACTACATCATCAGTGAATCTAAGCGCGTGTTTAGCTTATTATGGCCACAAGACACTCCTTGTCGATATTGACCCACAAGGTAACGCTACAAGTGGGTTAGGCGTAAATAAAGCAGACGTCGACCAATGCATTTACGATGTGCTTGTAGAAGACTTAGAAGCAAAAGATGTTGTGATACCTACAAATGTAGAAAACTTAGATGTTGTACCTGCCACCATTCAACTCGCAGGGGCTGAGATTGAACTCGTGCCAACGATCTCGCGAGAAGCAAGACTTAAAAAAGCATTAGCTTCTGCTGTTCCTCACTATGACTATATTATTATTGATTGCCCACCATCGCTTGGTCTGTTGACGCTCAATGCTTTAACAGCATCTGATAGTGTGATTATCCCTGTTCAGTGTGAATATTATGCCCTTGAGGGTCTCAGTCAATTATTAAACACAGTCCGATTAGTGCAAAAGCATTTAAATAAATCACTTCAAATTGAAGGAGTACTCCTTACCATGCTTGATGCTCGGACGAATTTAGGGTTACAAGTCATTGAGGAAGTAAAGAAGTATTTCCAAGACAAAGTCTATCAAACCATCATTCCACGGAATGTTCGGTTAGGAGAAGCACCTAGTCATGGCCAGCCGATTATTACATATGATCCAAAGTCACGTGGTGCTGAAGTGTATCTTGAATTAGCGAAGGAAGTGATGTCAAATGGCTAGAGGTCTAGGTAAAGGCATTAATGCGTTCTTTCCAGAGTTAAATGAAAATGAAGCCGTAAAAGAAGGGCAAGTTGTTGAAGTTGAACTAACAAAGTGTCGTCCCAACCCTTATCAACCGCGTAAAACGTTTCAAGTTGAAGCGATCGAAGAACTGAAGCAATCGATTTTAACTTATGGCATCATTCAGCCATTGTTAGTGAGGGAGTCAGTTAAAGGCTTTGAAATCATTGCCGGTGAACGTCGTTACCGAGCAGCTAAAGAGGCTGGACTTGAGACAGTGCCTGTCATCATTAAAGACATGGATGACCAGCGGATGATGGAACTGGCGCTGTTAGAGAATTTACAACGTGAAAACTTAACACCAATTGAAGAAGCGCAAGCGTATGTAAACTTAATGAAGTCATATAGTTTAACCCAAGAAGATTTAGCTCAAAGACTAGGAAAAAGTCGTCCCCATATTGCGAACTTGGTCCGCTTGTTACAATTACCAGCACAAGTGACAGCGATGATTAATAACGGTGAGTTATCTATGGGACATGGCCGAGCCTTACTTGGACTGAAAGACAAAGAAGCATTGGATAACGTCGTTAAAAAGATCACCACTGAAAAACTCAATGTTCGTCAGGTAGAGCAGTTGATTCAGTCACTTAATGAAGTCAAGGAAACAAAGAAAAAAGCAAAACCTAAAAAAGATATTTTTGTTGCCGAGCAAGAAAGGTTATTGCGACAACGCTTCGGTACAAGTGTTAAGATCAATCAAGGCAAGAAAAAAGGTAAAATTGAAATTGAATACTATAACAATAAAGATTTAGAACGTATCATTGAATTATTAAATGATTAATGGATAATGTCTGGCTTACCCACGAGGTAGGTGAGGCATTTTCTTTACGATTGTTTCACGTGGAACAATTGTAAAGAAAACTCACTAGCAACTAAAAGAACAGCTAATGTTTCACGTGAAACATTAGCATAGGAAAGTAGGTGGCTCATGGCTTTAACAGGGACACTCGTCAATGGCTTGACGATAATTATTGGTACCGTGATTGGTTTGTTTCTACAAAATATTGATGAAAAGTACAAAGAAACAGCCCTAAATGCTGTAGGTTTAGCTGTTATTCTCATTGGTTTTCAGATGGCCTTTGAAGTTAATCAGCTAATCATCGTGATTCTCAGTTTAATGTTTGGGGGCATTTTAGGGGAAGTGTTTAAGTTAGAAGACCGTCTCAATCAAATTGGTGATCGTGTCGGACAACTTATCAGTAAAAAATCTGTTGATCAACGGATATCGCAAGGATTTATTACTGCAAGTTTAATCTTTGTGATTGGTGCCATGGGCATTGTCGGTGCACTTGATAGTGGTCTTAGATATGATCACAGTATTTTGTATACGAAATCGATTCTTGATGGCTTTACTTCGATGATTTTAACAACAACGCTAGGGGTTGGGGTGGGTTTATCGGTATTTCCGGTCGTCATCTATCAAGGAGCGATTGCATTACTGGCCGTTGTTATTTATCGTTACGTGCCAGAAACATTTTTAGATTTATGGATTGTCGATATGACAGCGACAGGTGGCCTGATGATTGCGGCGATTGGGTTTAATATGTTGGGAATGACCAAGATTCGAATTGCGAACTTAATTCCTGCGCTTATTATTGTTACGGTCTTACTTGTAGGTTATCAATTCGTGAGTTAATCAAATAATATAACTAGCCTAAACAACCCGTCTAATGGTAGAATGGTAAAAGTGAAAAGGAGGCGTTGTAGTGAGTAAACCAGCATATCACTTACATGACATTGTCGAAATGAAAAAGCCACATCCATGCGGAGAAAACCGTTGGGAAATTATTCGTTTAGGTATGGATATTCGAATTAAGTGTACGGGTTGTGATCACAGCGTCATGATTCCACGCAAAAAATTCGAATCAAAGCTAAAGAAAGTATTGATTTCTCACGCACCAGAAGAAACAACAGACTAAATGTTTCACGTGAAACATTTGAGAATGTAGCGATGAAACTTCAGCATAAAGCATCAAATTCAAACAATTCAATACTGTTTTAAAAAAATAGACAAAATAGGCCCTGCATTTCAGCTGAAAAGTGAAATAAAACGACGATATAGACCGTTTAAACGCAAGTTTTATTGATTACGCTAACTTGCGTTTTAATCATGCCCTCACTATAATGAGGGCAGTAACGTTACTTGTAGTGGCAAACCCTTAAGGAGTGGAAAAGAAATATGGCATTAACAGCAGGTATTGTCGGTTTACCTAACGTGGGTAAATCAACATTATTTAACGCAATTACACAAGCAGGTGCAGAATCAGCAAACTATCCGTTCTGTACCATCGATCCTAATGTTGGGATTGTAGAAGTACCCGACGAACGTTTAAACAAACTAACAGAACTCGTCAAACCGAAAAAAACTGTTCCGACTGCCTTTGAATTCACAGATATCGCAGGTATTGTAAAAGGAGCAAGTAAAGGGGAAGGGCTAGGTAACCAGTTCCTTTCACACATTCGTCAAGTTGACGCTATTTGTCACGTTGTACGTTGTTTTGAAGATGAAAACATTACCCACGTATCAGGTACTGTTGATCCTATCTCAGATATTGAGACAATTAACCTCGAATTAATCCTTGCGGATTTAGAAACGGTGACTAAACGTTTCCAACGTGTGGAGAAATTAGCGCGTCAAAAAGATAAGGATGCTTTAATCGAATTTGATATCCTTTCAAAGCTAAAAGACGCATTTGAAAACGAGAAGCCTGCCCGTTCAGTAGAGTTTACGGAAGAGCAACTAAAAACCGTTAAAGGCCTTCATTTATTAACTCAAAAGCCGATCCTCTATGTGGCCAACGTAGGTGAAGATGAATTACTTGAAGCGGATGAAAATCCTTATGTAAAAAAAGTAAAAGAATTTGCGGCAACAGATGCTGCCGAAGTTATTATTATTAGCGCAAAAGTAGAATCAGAAATCGCCGAATTAGACGGCGAGGAAAAAGAAATGTTCCTTGAAGAATTAGGTATTCCAGAGTCTGGTTTAGATCAATTGATTAAAGCGACGTATTCATTACTTGGTTTAGCTACTTACTTCACTGCCGGTGAACAAGAGGTGCGTGCCTGGACATTTGTGAAAGGGATTAAAGCCCCACAAGCGGCCGGTATTATTCATACAGACTTTGAACGTGGGTTTATTCGTGCCGAAACAGTGTCGTATGATGATCTTGTCGATGCTGGTTCAATGAGTGTAGCAAAAGAACGCGGGAAAGTGCGTTTGGAAGGTAAAGAATATATCGTAAAAGATGGCGACGTTATTCACTTCCGTTTTAACGTATAATAAAATAATTGGGGGAAGTTTCGTGAATCTCTTGAAACTTCAAAGGTTATTTGGTATAATACTTGATTGTGAGTAATGAAAAATTATTACTCCTTGCTCTTTAGCAAACTAAGGAGCCGTTAAGACCAAAAGGAGGTGTATACGGATGAGAAAGTATGAAATCATGTACATCATCCGCCCAAACATTGAGGACGAAGCTAAAAAAGCTGTAGTTGAGCGTTTCAACACAATCCTTACTGACAACGGAGCGGAAGATGTGAAAGCTGAAGAAATGGGCAAGAAACGTCTTGCTTATGAAATCAACGATTTCCGTGATGGCTACTACGTACTTGTAAATTATACAGGTGAAGAAGCAGCTACTAAAGAATTTGATCGTCTAGCTAAGTTCTCTGACGATATTATTCGTCACATGGCTATTCGCTTAGAAGACTAATAAGGAGGGGTTCTCATGTTAAATCGTGTCGTACTTGTCGGCAGATTAACGAAGGATCCAGACTTACGCTATACTGCAAGTGGAGTAGCAGTTGCTAATTTCACTATTGCTGTAAATAGACCTTTTTCTAATCAACAAGGCGAGCGTGAAGCAGATTTTATTAACTGTGTTATTTGGAGAAAACCAGCTGAAAATTTAGCAAACTACATGGGTAAGGGTTCTCTTGTCGGTGTAGACGGTCGTATCCAAACACGTTCATATGACAACCAAGATGGAAAACGCGTGTATGTTACAGAAGTTGTGGCTGATTCTGTACAGTTTTTAGAATCTAGAAATTCTAAAGGCGGTCAACCACAAGGTGGCGGACAAGGGTCTGGAGGTTATCAAGACAATCAGTACCAGAACCAACAGCAAGCGCCAAATTATAATCAAAATAGTCAACCAACAGGTTCTCCTAACGATAATATGGAACCTATTGATATATCAGACGATGATTTACCATTCTAAATAAGTAAAGGGGGATTTCACATGGCACCTCGTCGCGGTGGACGTTCAAAACGTCGTAAGGTTTGTTATTTCACAGCAAACGGAATTACACACATCGATTACAAAGATGTTGAATTACTAAAGCGTTTCGTATCAGAGCGTGGTAAGATTCTTCCACGTCGTGTTACAGGCACTTCAGCTAAATATCAACGTAAATTGACAGCAGCTATCAAGCGCGCACGTCAAATGGCTTTATTACCATACGTTGCAGAATAATTACCAACAATAAAACCTATTTTTTCTACTCTCACTTACATAAGTGGGGCAGAAATATAGGTTTTTTTCTTTCGGTTCTTTGTCAAATGGTGTTGGTGAGAAGTTTTAACCAATAATTTTAAGCTTATATTTCACATGTTTCGGCTCTTTTTATGCAGCTGAAACATGTGTTTTATTTTGTGTTTTTTCTTCTGTGGTTCAACTGGTTTGCAAGTAAAATGCAAAAGATTCCGGGTCTTATAGTTCTTAAAATTATGATAGTCGTATACGACGTAATTTAAGACGTTGATTTTATTATTAATACCTTCAATATGGTCGTTATCGTATGTATATTCAAAGGCATTATTTGTATTTTATGCACAATATGTTAATATATAGATATAGTTTCTGTTATGAGGCATTTTCTAAAATAGTTATTCTTAAAACTCAACTAAGAAGGGTTTAAGAATTACTTATTTTATAGAGGGAGGAAAATGAAAATGAAAAAAATTTTTTTAATCTTTGTTTTGATCTTTGTTTTTTCTGGTTGCTCGAACTCTGACAAAGGGGCAAATACACCTCCTGAAGCTCTTAAGGATTATAGTAACTCTACTGAAGAAATACTCTATTACTTAGAGGAAGAAGGTGTTGTCATATTTAAAACCAACGACCAACTTGTGATTGGTAGTTTAACAAAAGATTCAACATATAAGTATAACGGTAATGGAGAAAATTCTACCATGCCAGTTATGAAGACAGCGACTGGCACTGAGCCATTGGACTTTTTTTATGGCGATCAATATGTGCACCCAGATTCAAATAAGCGATTTATATGGGGACTCGTTAACATCAAGGATGTTTCTGAAGTGGCCATTCAATATTATACGAAAGATGGTAAGCTTATTTACTCACAAACAGCCAAAGTTAATAACAATGTTTTTCTAATTGAATTTTATGGTGACTATAATTTGGCGGATCGTACTGTTTTAATGTTAAAAGATTCAAACAACCAACTCATAAAAAAATATGAGTATTGATTTAAGGGGTTAGAGTAGATATTGAATTATATTGTAAGGGTCCATTTGAAAACGCGTGAGGTAACTTGTAGCATGAGGATTAAAGATGATGTTGAAAAATAGACGTTTGAGATGACTTAATCAAAGAGAGGAGAGAACATGACGACATACTATTTTGATATGCCTGCACTTACAAATTCAATGAAGCGTGTTCCTGTAAAAGTAAATGGTGTTAATGTCTTTGTCCTTGAAAAGTTTTTTATAAACACTTGGCAAAAAATTTTAACCGGTATCATGCCAGGGTTCATCACCAATATACAGGTGCGTCGTAAAGAAGAGGTGATTGCAAAGACAATTGATACAGTAAAGATTTTTGGTCGTCCTCGGTGGACATTATTTGATTTAAAAAAGCAGTCAACATATCTCTTAAAAGACCAAAGCATGGTGAAATCTCATCCACGAGCGAGTGTTTCAATCGATGGATTGGAATATAAAATTGAGAAAGACTTTGGCAGTAAAAAAACAAAGGTATGGTTAAATGATGAAGTCGTTATTACGATGTCGTATGATAAAGCATTACCGCCTCGCAGTTATCGGATTGATTTTTTCGTGGATCATTTAAATGAAGCGCTGTTTGTCTGTTTGTTGTATACATATGATTTAGGGGTTTAACTATTGAAATGGCGCGTCAATGCTTAGTATTCAGAAACCTCATCATATGAGAGATTGTTTAATTAAGTTACGAATACATAATGAGACAACAAAAACCGGTACAGATCTGTACCGGTTTTTGTATGCATGACGTTATGTTATTAATGATTTGCTACGATCTCTTTCTGTTTGCGATAAATAATCCTTAACCGTGTTAAAAAGCCAATCGCTGCACCTGTTAAGCCAATGGAAATCCCAATCCATAAACCAAACGGTCCTAAGTCCGTAAACCGGGCCAGTGAGTAGCCAATCGGAATCCCAAGTAACCAGTAAGACACAAACGCGATGAAAAATGGCACTTTAACATCTTTATAACCGCGTAAAACGCCTTGTAAACCAGCTTGCGCTCCGTCAGAGAGCTGATAGAGAATCGCAATTAAGAAGAGATTACCGGCATAACGAATGACTTCAGGGTCGGTCGAGTACCAGCTGGCAATCCATTCACGGTTAAAGAACATAAAGATGGCCGCAAGGCCAAGGACACCAATGCCACTTAACACCCCAAGAAAACCGTATTGTTTTGCGTTATCTAATCGTTCACCGCCGACAGAGAAACCAACGACAATCGTTAAGGCCATTGATAAACTCAACGGAATCATAAAGATTAGCGTTGTAAAACTGATGACGACTTGATTTGCTGCAATAACAACGGTTGAGAACATCGCCCCGATGAGTAAGGTCACAACCGAAAAGATACTAGCTTCAAAGAAGATGGATAAACCAATTGGCACTCCGATTTTTAACTGTTCTTTAAAAGAAGAAAGGGAAGGCTTGACCCAATCAACAAAGATCCGGAACCGTCTAATCATATCAATCTTAAACAGCATAAACATACTCGCTATAAGGATCACCCAAAAAGTTAACCCTGTCGCATAACCAGCCCCAATACCACCGAGGGCAGGTAGACCAAACTTACCGAAGATCAAACTATAGTTAAAGAAAATATTAAAAGGAACGGCCAGGATGGTGATAAACATTGAAATCCGTGTGAGACCTTGTCCATCATAAAAGTTTCTTAAAACATTTGAAACAAACAGGGGAATAATCCCAAAGGCCAACCCACCTAAGTAGTTTTTAGCAATGTGTTGGACACCAGGTTCTAAATCCATAATGTTTAAAATCGGTGAGACAAGAAAGACCCCCGCGACAATAATCGTTACCGCAATCATAAAGGCTAAATAAATCGCCTGCATAACCGTGTTATGAATTTTATGTTCTTCATTGCGCCCCAAGTGATGGGCAATGATTGGTGTGACGGCTAAGGTAACACCATTCATCCCTGTGAAAACAGGTGACCAAACACTGGCACCAATCGCAACACCAGCTAAGTCAGTCGTACCGACTCGCCCAGCCATGACGGTATCAACTAAGTTCATCATCGAAAGACTGATTTGTGTCACCATAATCGGCCACATAATTCTTAAAAATAATTGAAACTTTTCTTTCACTGTTTCTGCATGATACATAGAATACCCCCTCAAACACATACATCTCTTTATCTCTGTTAGTGTTTTGAATGTGTAGATTAACCGAGGTCGGTTAATCCATAAGAAAATCCCTCACAGGCGTGAGGGAAGCGTTTGTCCGTTTAGATTATCCTATCAAAGAACCTCGGAAAAGACAATCTTTTCACTATAAGCGCTTAATAATCGGTAATACGTCATTTAACCGTGTGACTTCATAGGTTGGTTGAACATCGGTTGCTGTTTGGTTGTGGTGGTTAATCCAAATATTTTTCATTCCTAACCGATTGGAACCTAAAATATCCGTATTTAAATTATCACCAATCATAATCGCGTCTTCTTTATTCGTGTCTGCTAGCTTGAGTGCATGTTCAAAGATCGCTGGGTCCGGCTTACCGCGACCAAACTCACCAGAAATAACAATATGATCAAATCGTTCAGCAATCTCCGGTGTAATTTTTAATTTCGTGCGTTGTAATGACGAAGCACCATTTGTTAAAAGAAGAAGGGTGTAATCGTCTTTTAATGCATCAAGCACCGCGTAAGTTTCTTCATAAGTAAAGGGATGTTGTTTACGCTCAAAGATGAATTTTTCACGTAACTCAATCGCAAGCGTCTCATCATCAATCCCAATAGCCAGTAAACCTTCCTTCCAGGCGTTTAATTGATAACCTGGTATTGTTTCTTTCATACTTTGAAACGCCTCACCAGGGTCATCAAAAGTGCCCCATAGCCCTTCGAATGGATTAATCCCAATCATTTGTGTATGTTCATACGTTGGGTAGGTTTGATAGAGGCGACGGGCTGCCGCTCTTACCGCTTCTTCTAACGCTTTACTGTCGACACCTTCTACTGATTCACACGTCTTATCAAAAGCTGTCTGAATACTTTTTTTATCCCATAGTAAGGTGTCATCTAAATCAAAACAAATGGTCTTTAACATTATATATCCTCCGTTTCCAGTCGCTATTATCTTTGGCTTCTATTATAACAAGGAAGAATTAAAACGACAGCGTTTTTTCAAAAAAGTTTGACAATAAACCGTAAATTCCTTTGATTTGTGCTTTGAACATGGAATCGTTATAATTATTTAAGCATGAAACGACGCGTTTAATTGAAGGAATCACTCAGGAAACTGTTTTAACGGGTGGTTATTTGATATACTTAGATAGGTGGACTCACGTATAAAAGCTGAGTCGACTAGAGAAAAGAACGGTCGTAAATCTATGAATATATTGAGGTGTATGTATGAAAGAACAACACAATCAATGGATCAAGGACTTGGTCATCTATGGGGCGTTATTTATTGTTTTACTTGTCGTCGCATCGATCTTACCAGCAGCTACCTTGTTCATTGTCGCGTTAATGCCTGTACCACTGACAATTTTCACGTACAAATATGGTTATAAGCGCGGATTATTAATGAGTGGCATTGTTTTAGTGAGCACCTTGTTGTTTGCTTTTACGTTATTTTTAATTTCTTTACCATTAGCTGGTCTGTCGATTATTGTCGGACTATTCGTAGGAGAAGCGATGCGCAAACAAAAGCATCCCTATGAAACGCTAGCGCAAGGCACGCTCGGTTATATGGTTGGTTTTATTATTCTTGTCTTTGTGATTGAGAATCTGATGGGTGTTAGTTTGATGACAGAATATCGGGTCATTATTCAAGAATCACTCATGCAGTCAGAACAATTGATGCAAGGGACAGGTATTGAAGTAACTGAGGAGATGCTAAATACGATTGAACAACAGATGTTAATTGTCTTAGATCTCTTACCTGCGATTTTACTGATTGGCTCATTTATTTTTGCGCTTATCTTACAGTGGCTTAGTTACAAACTGGTGAATAATATTCATCAAGAAGCAAACTTCCGCTTCCCACCGTTTTATCGTTTACAACTACCTAAAGCCACTATTTGGCTGTTTTTAGTCGTGATGGTGATTGACTTTATTGATTTTGGCGCAGATGCTTTCATGACGATTGTATTAATGAATGTGTTAATAGTCTTTGGGTTATTATTCTCGATTCAAGGATTATCCTTTATGTTCTATTACTTACAGTATAAGAAGCAGTCAAAAGTATTGGGGATTGTTCTCTTTGTCATTGGCTTAGTGATTTTACCCGTAGGTCTGTACGTCACCCGAATCTTAGGTATAATTGATATAGGCTTTATGTTACGGAAACGCTTAAAATAATGACACCATCCTCAGATTAGTAGGAGTTGAAGACGATGCAAAAATGGTGGAGGAAACCAGAACTAAAAAAGCACATCATCATTAATTATGTGCTATCCTTTTTACTTTTAGGGTTTACATGGTTTATCGCATGGCCACTTGGTTTACTGATGACCATTCTTCTAGGTCTTGCGCTTTACTATACCATTAAGCAAGAACATCAAATTACAGAAGAACAAGAAGAATATATCTCCACCCTTTCTCATCGGGTGAAGAAGGTCGGAGAAGAAGCGCTCCTTGAGATGCCGATTGGTATTGTGCTCTATAGTGAGAACTACCAAATTGAATGGGCCAATCGCTTTATGAATGGCTTTAGTGAAAGTGATACCCTTGTCGGGGAATCACTCGATGTGTTCGACCAACAGTTACTACAAGCAATCAAAGAAGAAAAAGACCATATTACGATTGATGTCGAAGACAAAAGCTTTCTCGTCTCAATCAGAAAAGAAGAACGGTTACTGTATTTCTCAGACCGAACGAAACAAATTGATATCCAAACTCGTTACTCTAATGAGAAAACGGTGTTAGGGATTATCTTTTTAGATAACTATGAGGAAATCACCTCAGGCATGGATGATACCGCAAAAAGTCATGTCAACTCTGATGTGACATCCTTACTCAATGAATGGTCATCTCGTTATGGGATTTATTTAAAACGGATTTCACAAGAACGCTTTTTAGCGATTTTAAATAAAGAAATTCTTAAAGAATTAGAACAGACGAAGTTTGATGTTTTAGACGAAGTGCGTGAACTCATTTCTGATAATAAAAATGTCCCGCTTACGTTAAGTTTTGGCGTCGGTTACGGCGATCTTTCACTGCCGCAGCTCGGTGAATTAGCCCAGTCTAGTTTAGATCTTGCGTTAGGCCGAGGCGGGGACCAAGTGGTCTTAAAAGAACACGAAGGAAAGGTGCGCTTCTTTGGTGGGAAGACAAACCCAATGGAAAAACGTACCCGTGTTAGAGCCCGGGTCATCTCACATGCCTTACAAGACTTAGTCATCCAAAGTGAACAAGTGATGATTATGGGACATAAGAATCCCGATATGGATTCGATTGGTTCGGCGATTGGGGTCTTGAAAACGGCCCTCAGCAATGATGTTGAAGGTTATGTTGTTATTGATGAAGCAGAGTTTGACTCAGGTGTTGATCGCTTGATGGGTGAAGTAGAAGCAACCGCGCTAGGTGAGTACTTCATTACACGTGAAGAAGCGTTAGAAATGGTCACCAAACAAACGTTACTCGTTGTTGTTGATACCCATAAACCGGCGCTTGTTCAAGAAGAAAAACTGCTTAATAAGACAGAACATGTCGTTGTGATTGACCACCATCGCCGCGGTGAAGACTTTATCGATCAACCGATCTTAGTTTATATGGAGCCGTATGCTTCTTCAACGGCTGAATTAATCACAGAATTACTTGAGTATCAGCCAAAACGATTAAGACTCACAAGTTTAGAAGCAACCGCGCTACTGGCGGGAATTATTGTCGATACGAAGAGCTTTACGTTAAGAACAGGGTCAAGAACCTTTGATGCCGCCTCGTATTTACGCTCTAAAGGTGCAGACACGATCTTAGTCCAACGCTTCTTAGAGGAAGATTTAGATATTTATGTTAAGCGTGCGCACATCATTGAACAAGCAATTATCCACCATGGACGTATTGCCATTGCCCGCGCACAAAAAGGTGAAAGCTTTGGACCGGTCGTAATTGCTCAAGCAGCCGATACGCTTCTCACGATGAGTGGGATAGAAGCGGCATTTGTTATCTCAGAGCGAAGTGACGGACGAATTGGGATTAGTGCCCGGTCACTGGGTGATGTGAATGTCCAACGCGTGATGGAACAAATGGAAGGTGGCGGCCACTTAACGAATGCCGCTACACAACTCGCAGATACGTCGATTGAAGAAGCGTATGGTCAGCTTCTTGAAATATTAGATGAATTATTCGAAGGAGGAAATGACGAATGAAAGTCATATTTACACAAGACGTGAAAGGTAAAGGGAAAAAAGGTGAAGTGAAAAATGTATCAGAAGGTTACGCGCGTAACTATTTATTGAAAAATAATTTAGCGATTGAAGCAACACCTGGTAACTTAAAAGGATTAGAAGCACAAAAAAATAAAGAAAAACAAAAAGAACAAGAAGAAGTAAAAGAAGCAGAAAAATTAAAAGATACGTTAAAGAAACTAGAAGTGACGTTGAAAACAAAAGCAGGTGAAGGCGGGCGTTTATTCGGTTCAATCACAAGTAAACAAATCGCTGAAGAACTACAAAAATCACACAAGATTAAAATTGATAAGCGAAAAATTGAACTGGATCAACCGATTCGTTCCCTTGGCTATACCAATGTCCCAGTGAAACTGCATAACGATGTGACAGGTGAAATTAAAGTACACGTACTAGAACAATAACGATGTAAAAAGAGGGGAGTCATTCCTCTCTTTGTTTTTACCTGAACGAGATGAGGGTGAAAACATATCAAGGGAGTGAACACGATGAGTGAAGAATATTCAGATACAAGAACCCCGCCGCATAGTATTGAAGCAGAACAAGCCGTCATCGGTGCCATCTTTCTTGTGCCAGATGCGATGTCAACAGCCTCAGAATTTCTTATTCCACAAGACTTCTATCGTCCAAGTCATCAGCGCATCTTCCAAGTGATGATGCAACTGAGTGATCGTGGTGAACCGATTGATTTACTCACCGTAACGAATGCGTTAAACAGCAGTAAACTACTCGAAGAAGTCGGCGGTGTGAGTTACTTAACCGAACTGGCCGACGCTGTTCCAACGGCTGCGAATATTAGTTATTACACAAAGATTGTAGAAGAAAAGTCCGTCTTACGCCGGTTAATTAGAACGGCAACAGACATCGTGACCGAAAGCTTTAACCGTGAAGATGAGATTGAAGATGTCTTAAGTGAAGCGGAAAAGAATATTCTTGATGTCAGTAATCGTCAAAATGCCAATGCGTTTAAAAATATTAAAGACGTCCTAATCGATGTCTATGACAATATCGAACAGCTGCACCAAAACACGGGCGATGTGACCGGTATTCCAACCGGATTTAAAGACTTAGATCACATCACCTCCGGTTTCCAGCGTAACGACCTTATTATAGTGGCCGCTCGTCCATCGGTTGGTAAGACGGCGTTCGCCTTAAATGTGGCCCAAAACGTGGCGATAAAAACCGATGAGAATGTGGCCATCTTTAGTTTAGAGATGGGGGCCGATCAGCTCGTTAGTCGTATGTTATGTGCCGAAGGTAATATCGATGCCCAGCGGCTTAGAACCGGTAACTTAGAAACAGAAGACTGGACAAAACTCACGATGGCGATGGGGAGTTTATCGAATGCGGGGATCTTTATTGATGACTCACCAGGTATACGGGTGAATGAAATTCGTTCTAAGTGTCGTCGTCTTAAACAAGAACATGGCCTTGGCATGATTTTAATTGACTACTTGCAGCTGATTCAAGGTAGTGGCGCTAATGCCAAAGAAAACCGCCAACAAGAAGTATCGGAAATCTCTCGGTCCTTAAAAGGCTTAGCCCGTGAATTAGAAGTCCCTGTCATTGCTTTATCTCAGTTATCACGTGGGGTTGAACAACGACAAGATAAACGTCCGATGATGTCCGATTTACGTGAATCAGGTTCGATTGAGCAGGATGCGGATATTGTTGGTTTCTTATACCGTGATGATTACTATGATAAAGAATCAGAAAAACAAAATATCATTGAAATTATTATCGCTAAGCAACGTAACGGTCCAGTAGGGACGGTTGAACTTGCCTTTGTGAAGGAGTACAACAAGTTCGTTGATTTAGATCATAAATATTCAGCACAAGACATTCCGTCTGCGTAAAAGAACGCCCGTCACTCTAGTGACGGGTGTTTTGTGTTAGAGCGTTAATCGCATCAAATAATCGGTTTGTTTGTCTTCACCTAAGGTGAAGACATGATGATCAAATATTTGAAAACCAAATGACCGATAAAAACCAATCGCCCGTTCATTATGTTCCCATACCCCGAGCCATAGACTGTTTAACAGCTGACTAATCGCAAACTCAATCGCTTGAGTCATTAATTGTTTACCGATGCCATGTCCTAAATAGGATGGTAATACGTAAAGGCGATGAATTTCCAGTGAGTCATTGTGTCCAACCTCTGTTTGTGAGTCTCCTTCATTGAGCTTGATATAGCCAATAACCTCTTCATTGATACAAGCCAAAAAGTAATGAACGTCTGGGTCTTTAAGGGATTGATGTAAGACATAATCATTAAAAGTAGCTTGTAAATAATTCTCCATGTCTTCAGCTGTATTATCATCCCCAAACGTCTCTTTAAATGTTTGGCGTCCGATTGCTTTGATCACACTAAGATCGGCTAATTTTCCTTGCCTGACATTAATTGCTGTCATCCTGTTTCATTTTTCCTAGCTCTGTCATGTATAGTGACTGTATTTTACGAGATAAGCAATCGTATTGCAACAACGATTGCGTATTGCTTAATCAGGGAAGACTCATAAAACAACCGTCACCAACCTTCATTAGAACATTAACTAACAACACATGTATCTAAAAATAAGATGGTTCTAATCTAAATATCGTATCATTTATTTATAAATTTATTCGTATTTTGATTGTTAAACAGACGTTTAATTGATAAAATGAATCTGTATCAATTAAAAACACGAACATTATTAAAAATAATTATAAAAACAAACGGAAAGTATGAGGTGCGGTAAATGACATCAGTAGTAGTTGTAGGAACGCAGTGGGGCGATGAAGGAAAGGGAAAGATTACAGACTTTCTATCACAAGATGCCGAAGTTGTGGCACGTTATCAAGGAGGAAATAACGCCGGGCACACGATTAAGTTTGATGATACAACGTATAAATTGCACTTAATCCCTTCTGGGATTTTCTTTAAAGAAAAAACAAGCGTGTTAGGTAACGGGATGGTGATTGATCCTAAAGCCCTCGTGGAAGAATTAGGCTACTTACATGAACGCGATGTGACGACGGACCAATTACGTATTAGTAATCGCGCCCATGTCATCTTGCCTTATCACATTACGCAAGATATTTTAGAAGAAGAACAAAAAGGTGCGTTAAAGATCGGCACAACCAAAAAAGGGATTGGACCATGTTATATGGATAAGGCGGCTCGGATAGGGATTCGGATGGCGGATTTATTAGATAAAGAGGTATTTAAAGAAAAACTCACCCAAAACTTAGCCGCAAAAAATAGATTGTTTACTAAAATGTTTGATGCTGAACCGCTTAACTTTGATGATATTTTTGAAGCGTATTATAACTACGGGCAACAAGTGAAACAATACGTCGTTGATACAGCTGTTGTATTAAATGACGCCATTGATCACGGGCGCCGGGTCTTATTTGAAGGGGCGCAAGGTGTCATGCTTGATATTGACCAAGGGACTTACCCGTTTGTGACCTCATCAAATCCTGTCGCTGGTGGAGTGACGATAGGTTCAGGTGTTGGGCCGTCTAAAATTAATCGCGTTGTTGGTGTATCTAAAGCCTATACAACACGTGTGGGTGACGGTCCTTTCCCAACAGAACTTGATGACGAGATTGGTGAAAAAATTCGTGAAGTTGGTAAAGAGTATGGAACAACAACCGGTCGCGCCCGTCGTGTTGGCTGGTTTGACAGTGTGGTCGTGAGACACGCTCGCCGCGTGAGTGGCATTACCGACTTGTCACTTAATTCACTAGATGTGTTAACCGGTATTGATGAACTAAAGATTTGTGTCGCTTACCGTTATCAAGGCGAGCTGATTAAAGAATTCCCAGCCAGCTTAAAAGCCCTTGCTGAATGTGAGCCTGTTTATGAAACACTACCAGGATGGACAGAAGATATTACCGGTGTACGCTCACTCGATGAGCTACCTGCGAATGCGCGTCATTACTTAGAGCGCTTGTCACAGCTATCTGAGATTCCATTATCCATCTTCTCAGTTGGGCCTGACCGTACCCAAACAAATATCGTTCAAAACGTGTACCGTTTATAAACGAGTCAAGCAACTGACATAAG